>NZ_JAUBRP010000107.1:0-16534 GCF_036701935.1 Microcoleus sp. M2_D5
CCCGCCCGTCCACTCATGACGGGCGGGACGCCCATCCCACAATAACAATTAAAATTGTAAGTTATTTAATTCGCGATGCTAACTGCTGACTTCTGTTTAAGACCGCGATCGAAATTCAATGACATCTTGCTTAATAGTCACATCTTTATTACCAAAAAAGTCGTGACCCAACAGTCCGATATCTAGGGATGGCGAGATGGCAACAACTACATTGTTAACCGCTAGACCACCTGCTTCCATAGAACTCAGGCGACCGAGGGGAAAAGTAGCCACTCCGTTGGGAGTTTGTGCTTGCACTGTTCCCTGGAGAACAACGCCCAAGGCTTTAGCCATTGCTGGTGTAATTACTGTGCCGCTAGCTCCAGAATCTACCATCATCTCGAACTTTTGTTTGCCGTTAAACGTGACTTCTATCACCGGGATATTAGCAGCTCGGCGTTTGATTTTTGCCTGAAACACTCCCGACTTTGCCGCCGGCGAAGTGGTGGGCGTCAATGCTTCGGGGAGAAAACCGCAGACTGATTGGCTGAGGTTGACGGTTCGCCCTGACGAGCTCCGCATGAAGCATCCCTCACTTTCTTGAGCCACTGCTCGCGAGGAGTTGGCAACAGTCCCTACTAAAATTGAACTGCTCAGAGAAATAACTGTTGTTAAAACCAGTAACGGTTGGCACAGTTTTTGAGGGTTCTGTAGATGCTGGTATAAGTTTGAGAGTAAAGGCAGGGGAGATTTGCTGGCCATAGTTTGATTAAACGCTGTAGCTCGATCGTAACAGCGACAACTGCCTTTTGGTATAGATATAGAATTTCTGCCCGCCTCCTAAGCTGCTGGCAGATAAATTGCTGGCGCAGGGGCAGGGTGGTTTCATTCTCAGGAAAATCATGGTTTTGTAGGAGTAGTGCTACCCCTACTCCCCGTGCCTACCCCCCCACCGACGATCGAATGGGCGTTTCAGGCATCGGGGCAACCACGGGGGGTTTGCCCCTACAGAGAATTAAACAGCCCTGGGCGCGGGGGGAGATCGAAAATTTGCACTTGTTGCTGCTTTTTGATTACGTGTGGCACAAGTGCCTTGCTTTTCCGAACCGCTTCTAAAAACCTAGACAAACCTACCCACAGGTAAATTTCGCTATGTATAAGTCAGCGGTATAACTTTAAGTCAATCGGAGTTAACGCGCCAGCGCTTGGATGATGCCCGGTCTTGCGACTCGACAACAACCTTAACCAACTCCGCCCAGTTAGAGATGCTATAGTAATCGTGTCTGCGATTAACTACACCACATTGACCGATAAATTTATTCAGTTGATTCAGCGCGCTCCATACGTGCTTTCTCGGGTTCACCCCAAGATAGGCGGACACAGAGCGCGGCAATCTTTCACTCTTATTCATGCCTCTTCTAGCAATCGCAATCGCAGCGGCGATATCAGAGGACAATCCATACATCCGAGCATATTTAACCTTGCCAATTAAACTGGTATAAGCTGGATTGCGAGTAAATAAACAAATGCCGCGATTGGATAAAATCGACTCTAAAAGCTGATAGAAACGGCTATAAGCCCAACCAGAAAGCATTCGAGCATACTTTGAGCCGCGTTCTCTCAATTGGGTTTTCTTTGTGGCAAAATCTAGCGACTCGCAAACAATACCGCAGGCTCTTGTATCAGCTAACATGGCTAGTTGCAGGCAAGCATCCACAATTTGAGCCGACTGTTTGCCAGTAGGTAAACCCATCTGAAGGGGAATCGAGCCTTTGTCCTTCAAATTGCCGGCTCCATCCACATACGCCCAACCAATTGAACCTGGATTCATGTCGATACCAATACAACCATATTCAATGGGTCTACTTACTTTCGGTACGGGTGCAGGAGTGAATTGTACTGCTACCACCCATCGCTGGGCTTGACGATAAAAATGCCATGTTTTAGCACCCGTCGCGGGCAATCGATCGATCTGACGTGAGAAGGAGCCGATGGTTGATTCAACATACTTACCATACTTAGACTCTAAACAATAGGGAACTCGAAACTTGACTTGATAACCATCCCATTGACAGGTTTGATTGCCCAAACTTTCATCTTTAGAACCAACCACAAATACTTCGCCTATCGACACTTTTACCTGTATAGGTTCTAGTTTGAAAGCGGCTATTTCTTGGGTTAGTTTATAGATGTATCTTTTTTTATGGTGTAAATTAAATTTTGTATAATACCAGTTAGTCTTCTGAGTTTTCAGCGAAGTTGCCAGGGGAAAGTTACAACCTGTTTTCGAGTCATGCCAATTCTTATTAGCATAAAACTTGCGCGCTAACCGCAGTTTTTTTTGCGTTTTTTTCACCCAATCAATAGCTGATTTTAATTTTGACTCTAACTGTTTAATGTGGTTGGTTCTACATTGACGTGCTGCATCTACCTTTCCTTGAGACAAAGCGATAATCCCGCCAGCCTGACGTTTGTTTATGCCGAACTTTTCTTGTAGGTAACTATTCCATTTGGATTTGTCAAACTTGATCTTTAACGACAACAAATAATTAACTGTAGCGAGGGTGGCTCGGTAACTTAATCCGGCATAATCGAAGAGAAATAGCTCGAAATTGGTTAATCCTAATGGGGTGAGTTCATCCCGGGGTGTTGGTAATCCTTTGCAATAAGTTAGAGTAGTCATAGCTTGAGAGCTACCTCCCTCAGTTCTTCTACTATCTTTTTATTTTTGTGACTCCGACTGCCATAGAGACGAGCTGAAAATACTGTAATTATTTCTAAGACATCGGCTGCTAAATCTTCCTCAAATGTGCTATCATCGGAGCGATTAATAATTATTACCTCTGTAGAGAAACTCTCACATAAGGTAAAGATTAAATCTGAGCCGAATCTCAGCAATCTATCTTTATGAGTTAATACTAATCTTTCCACTTGGTAACTGGTAATTAGTTTGATCGACCTAATTAGTCCTTTCTTTTTATAATTCATGCCACTGCCCATATCTTGGATGATTTCAAATTCCCATCCATGCTGGGCGCAATAGCTTTCTAAAACTAGAACTTGTCTTTTAATATCGTCTTTTTGATCGTGACTGGATACTCTGGCATAGCCTACTGTCAATTCACTGCCTGTTTTATTGCCAATTAAGTCAGCAATATCATAGCGACGATGACCACCAACTGTACGGGTTTATTTAATTTTGCCGTCAGCCTCCCATCGATGCAAGGTTTTGACCGTTACACCTAATAGCTCGGCTGCTTGGAGGGGACTTAACCTAGACATAACTTGATTATATCACAGCTTTTGTCTAGGTTAAGGGCGTCTTGTCCAGATTTTGACTCTCAGTTACTAAACCCTTGCACAAATTAAAATAATATCTGTACATTGCCGACTAGCATCAAATCCCTGGCAGTGGTAAGAATTAAATAAACCAAACGAAAGTAATTGAGGATGCCATGTCACTTTCAACTGCACAACCCGCTCTCCTAGTCCTGGCTGACGGTACTGCTTACCGCGGCTGGTCGTTTGGCGCTGACGCCACCGTCGTTGGCGAGGTAGTATTTAATACGGGAATGACGGGCTACCAAGAAGTATTGACCGATCCCAGCTATTGCGGTCAAATTGTCACTTTTACTTATCCAGAATTGGGCAATACCGGGGTAAATCTTGAAGACGAAGAATCCTCGCGCCCGCAAATTCGGGGTGCGATCGCCCGCAACGTATGCAGCCGCCCCAGCAACTGGCGCTGCTCGCAATCTCTGCAAGACTACCTGAAACAGTACGATATCCCCGGAATTTACGGGATCGACACCCGCGCCCTGACTCGCAAAATTCGCACGGTGGGAGCGATCAACGGCGGCATTTCGACGACGATTCTCGACCAGGCAGAGCTTTTGGAGCTAGTGCAAGATGCCCCCAGCATGGACGGGCTGAATCTGGTTCGGGAAGTCACCACTCGCGAGGTTTACGAGTGGTCCCAAGCCACGGACTCGGTTTGGGAGTTCAGTCCTACAGTCAAACCTGAAGAAGGCCAAATGTGGACTGTGGTAGCGCTAGACTTTGGGATCAAGCGCAACATCCTGCGGCGTCTGGCGAGTTACGGGTGTCGGGTCATCGTTGTCCCCGCTGACACGTCGCCGGAGGAAATCCTCAAATACAACCCGGACGGCATTTTTCTGTCCAACGGCCCCGGAGATCCGGCGGCGGTAACGGAAGGGATCGCGACTGCGAAAGCTTTGTTAAAGTCGGACAAACCCGTATTCGGCATCTGTATGGGACACCAAATTTTGGGACTTTCCTTGGGTGCAGAAACTTTTAAACTTAAGTTCGGCCATCGGGGATTGAATCATCCAGCGGGTTTAACTCAGCAAGTAGAAATTACTAGCCAAAATCACGGTTTTGCGATCGACCCCGATTCCCTAGCCCCCGAAGTAGAGATTACTCATCTCAATTTGAACGATCGCACCGTAGCCGGATTGAAGCATAAAACTCTGCCGCTGTTTTCAGTGCAATACCACCCCGAAGCCAGTCCGGGCCCGCACGATGCCGACTATTTATTCGATCGATTCGTGCAGTCAATGCGAGACAATCAGAAAGTAGCCAGCAGTAAGTAGTCCTTAGTCAGCAGTCATTAGTCAGTATTCATCAGAGGCTGTTTGTGTCGATCGCTTCTGAGTAATGACTAATGACTAATCACTAACGACTAAAAAACTGTAGACAAAAGACCAAAAAACTCCTATAATGAAGCCTCGACTTTAAGCCATATCTAGCTAGGAGGGTGTCATTCCTGAGTCATTGACCCTGACCGTTAGCCTCAGAGGCACTCGCGAAGTCAAGAATAACTATCAGTTATTTCGCTTGACGGGCCTGCTGGACGCTTTTTCTGAGGCCACTTTTCGGAAGGTAATAAGCAAATGTATTGACGAGGGCCCAAAACACGTAATTTTGGACTTGTCGCAGATAGACTTTGTGGATAGTTCAGGCTTGGGCGCACTTGTGCAGCTTGTCAAAAAAGCCCAAACCTTGGAGGGGACATTGCAAATTGTCTCAAATCCCCGCGTAACTCAGACTGTTAAACTGGTTCGCTTAGAGAAATTTTTGTCTTTGCAGCCTTCGGTTGATGAGGCGGTAAAAAACGTCAAGGATGCTTGACGCCAAAGTGAATTAAATTAGCTATCCGGTTCTCAACGCTGGATAGCAAATTTTTATTTTTGTGCGGGTAAAACAATACCGATTTTCTCAGAAGCTGCGACACGCGCCAGCGGCTATTTCCCGGATGCCTAGAGTTTCGGCGGATGGGCAGTAAAATATGTGTGGCAAACACGCGAAAAAATGGTATAAAAATTAGAGCATCCCGATTTGGTAAAAAGCCTTTTTTAGGAGTGCGATCGTCGCGCCAAGCTTTGCCTATATATCTCGCTTCGCGATCGGACAGCGAACACTCCTGGGAAAGCTATAATTGCTGAAGTAGTGAAAGACGCAATAAGTAAGTGACTAGAAAAACCAAGCTGTGCGGAAGTTTTATTTAAAAAAGTATGTCGCCGATCGCAGATGACGGACTCAAACTGAGTCTGACCGATATCAGTTTAAATCGAGTGCATCCTGCGAGGGCTACACCAGCAGAAATAGAAAGAATTTCGCCCGCAGCCTGGGCATATTTGGGAGATGCAGTGTACGAACTCTACGTTCGGAGTTCGTACTTAATGCCGCCCAAAAGATTGCAAGCTTATCACGAATTGGTGGTGGGGCAAGTACGAGCCGAAACTCAAGCGCGTCATTTGCGATCGATCTCTCCTTACTTGAACAGTACAGAATTAGCAATTGTCAAGCGCGGCCGCAATGCTGCTGCGGGCCGTTCTAAGCGAGCAGATCCAGAGATATACCAACAAGCCAGCAGCTTAGAAACCTTGGTGGGATATTTGTATCTCACCGATCCCGAAAGATTGAGCGAACTTCTGGCACTTTTAGAACTTGAGACTTAAAGGATGTTGTAGCAGTTAAGAGTTGGGAATGGGGAGGGATTAATTAATTAACCATCCTTGCACGGCTAATATAAAACCGCCAATATCTCGATCGGCAAAACAGGATTTATCAGTTATTAACTAGCCATTGGAACACAGCAAAATCCTTGCTCCCTCGCTAGACTATCTCAAATCTCAAAGCCCAAAGATTGCTCCCTCAATCAAGAATCTCACATCTACAATCTACAATCTACAATCGATTAGCCTTCAGCCAAAACGTTTTGACTACAAGAAACCAATGAGAAAATTTACCAGACCTAACTCCTCGCGATCGAATTCCGACAGCAAGCCATTCAAAAGCGAAGGCCGCCGTCAGGACTCACAACCATCCTCTGCCCGCTTTGAACGCAAGCCCCGTCCGGATACTCGCGGAGTAGACGCGCCTCAAAAGCGATCGACCTTCGCCCCGCAATCGCGAGAAATGCCCGTGAGAGCAATTTTCAAACGGAGAGTCGATGCCGACGGCCAACCGGAAATTCGCAGAAATAATCATTTCAAAGACAGAGACAGCAGCCCGCAGGAATCCAGGGGCAATTATTACCAAGACAGAGACAGAGACAGCAGCCCCCAGCCTGCCCGCAACAATTTCCGAGACAGAGACAGAGACAGAGACAGCAGCCCCCAGCCTGCCCGCAACAATTTCCGAGACAGAAACAGAGACAGAGACAGGAGCCCCCAGCCTGCCCGCAACAATTTCCGAGACAGAAACAGAGACAGAGACAGCAGCCCGCAGGAATCCAGGGGCAATTATTACAAAGACAGAGACAAAGACAATAGCCCGCAGGAATTCCGGGGCAACCATTTCAGAGACAGAGACAAAGACAGAGACACTCGCCCTGTGGACAGTGCCTCAAATACAGTCATGCAACCAGACGCAGACACAGACGACATGATTTACGGCCGCCATGCGGTACAAGCAGCTTTAGAAACAAACCAAGTCCTCAACCGGATTTGGGTTGTTCCCCACCTGCGCTACGATCCCCGCTTTCACAGCTTGCTAACCGAAGCCAAAGCCAACGGCAGCATCATCGACGAAGTTGACGATTTGCGCCTCGACTACATCACGCGCAAAGCCAACCACCAAGGCGTAGCGGCTCAAGTATCAGCCTACGAATACCTGGATTTGAGCGAACTGATCGCAAAGGCTAAGTCTGCTTGCCAAGATCCAGTAATTGTGGTAGCAGAAGGACTCAACGACCCGCACAATCTAGGGGCGATCGTTCGCACCGCAGAAGCATTGGGATCTCAGGGCATGGTGATTCCGCAGCGGCGGGCTGTTGGGATTACCTCGGCAGTGAGAAAAGTGGCAGCAGGGGCATTGGAAAGCCTGCCCGTGGCGAGGGTTGTCAATCTTAACCGGGCGCTGGAAGAACTCAAAGAGGCTGGATTCTGGATTTATGGTACTGCAGCAGGCGTCGGTCAATCTATAGAGACAGTCAATTTCTCCGGGCCTACTGTTTTAGTGGTGGGTGGTGAGGCTGACGGTTTGAGCCTTTTGATACAGCGCGGATGTGACGGATTAGTTTCAATTCCTTTAAGGGGCCATACTCCTAGCCTGAATGTCTCGGTAGCAACGGGGATGGCTTTATACGAAATTTACCGCCAGCGCGGGCCCAAAAAGTTTCACGTACACGGATCGTAAAGGTGGTTGAAAAAAAGAGCACAACAGAGTAGTTTAGTGTGAATGCTGCCTAGAATGGAGCAGCACCACACCCGGAACAAGTAAGGATAGCCGATCGACTGTCGTTACTTGTTCAGGCGAAAGTAGAAGGGGCCAGGCCCCTAGGTTCAAACAAGAATTCGACACCAATCTATTTAAATATCAGCTTTAAATAGGTTTGGATAGGTTCTTGGTAGCAGTCAGCCACGTGTAAATAACAAAAGCCTAGGCGTGTTCGCAGCACCCTGAAAACACCGTCAAATACATTAGAAGAAAAGCAGATGAAAGAATTCTTGATTAGCTTGCTCAACTTTTTCGGATTGGCTTGGTGGGTTGAAGTTAAAACTTCAGCGCCGCGGTGCATTTACTATTTTGGCCCGTTCTTAACCGAGAAAGAGGCGGAAGCTGCAAAAGCAGGATATGTAGAAGACATAGAAAATGAAGGGGCAGAAGGTGTTAGTGTTTCGATTCACCGCTGCAAACCAATTACTTTGACGGTTGCAGAAGATTTGGGAAAGCTTGGTGATGGAGGGCTGTGGCCGGTTTTGAGCGGTCAGTAGAAGCAGGGGGAATTTTGAGTTTTGAGTTTTGAGTTGTAAATTAAAATTCGGTAACTACGGAATTATACCCTGCTTGCGAGTCCTGATAGCGACAGGAAGCTCCCACTGCACTCGGAAAATTATGATTCGGATGCAAACGGCAGCGATATAAATTCCAAATTATTGACTGTTGGGTGATTAATTGCTTCTGACAAACTCCAAACTTAAGATTAGCAATTGCCAACTGCTTCGGGGTGAGTCTCAATCCAGCGATCGATGTCTGCGAGTACCCGATCGGGAATTTCCCAAGGGAACAAGTGGGCTGTATTGGGATAGCACTGCCACTGACAATCGTGGAGGTGGCGGGCGGTTTCTAAACTGGATGCTGAGGTGATGTGCCGATCGCCTTCTCCGGCCAACACCAAGCTGGGACAATGAATGTCGTGCAGGTGCGGCAGTCGATCGTATCCGGCCCTCAGAGCGGTATTTAACGCCTTTGTGGCCGTGTTGGAAGTCTTGAGGTAGGCGGGGGTACCTGCCTGTGCTAAGTAGCGGTAAGGGGTGGCGTTATGCTGCTGTATCAAGTAGCGAAAGAGCGATCGCCTCGCAAAAGTATCAATATTCCACTGCCAACCGGGTATCGCCCAATTGATAATTCCGGCTAAACCGGTGTAAAGGTTATCTTGCCAAGAGATGGGAGGGTGACTTCCTCGCGGTTTTGCTGCGGATGCGAGTACAATTAAACCGGTGACTCGCTGGGGATATTTCATGGCTAATTCCAGGGCTAAAATCCCTCCCAAAGACCATCCGATCGCCAAACACCGATCGACTCCTAATCTGTCTAATAGTGCTTCTAAATCGAGGAGGTGGTCGGTCATTTCAAAGGGAACCGAGGTGCGGCTGTTGCCGTATCCGCGCAAGTCTGGGGCGATGGTTTGGAAGCGTTTTGATAGGTGTTCTGTAAAGACCGACATACAATCGCCGGAACCTGGATGGCCGTGCAAGCAGAGAATAGGAAACCCTTTGCCTTTGACGGAAACACTGAGTTGTTGGTGCGGCATTTTTTAACTGTTTGGGCGGTGCGTTGTCCCCGCTATAAATTTTATATTCCAGCGGTTAAAAGCTGGGGTTTCGGACCATGTAATCTGCAATTTTAGAAATAGACTGGCGCATTTGTAGCTCGCCGCTGCGGCTGTCAATTACAGTAATCACATAGGCCTCGCCGTCAATGCTCATCGCTAAAGTTGTGCCTAGCACCCAGGAATTTTGGCCGGTTTTTTCGCCCAACCACTGAGCTTTAGTTCCTTCCAACGCGGCAAATCCCAGAGCGCGATCGTACTGGCGGTTGAGAGTTTCTATTAACAGTTTAGCACCTGGTGTTTCGCCGTTGTAAATTTGCACCATCATTTCGGTGAGTTCGTTAGCAGTCAGGCGGTTGCGACCGGAACCGGGGTTGGAGGGCATAATTCTTTCCCCCATTAATTTGAAGTTGACGCGGGTGACTTCGTAGCCGCTATTATCTAAATATTGATTGATGTAATCCGAACCTAAATAATCGATCAGTTGATTGGTGGCGATATTGCTGCTGCGATAGATCATTTCTTCTAACAGTAGCTGTAGCGGGTAATTGCGATTGGATCTAATCTTTGCCGATGCGTCTTCGGTGAAATTACCGCGACTGACTAATACTTCCTGGTTCAGACTAATTTTTTCTCGATCGACTTTTTGCATCAGGGCGACAGCAATCGGCAATTTAATTAAGCTGGCCGGACTGACAGGAGGTACATCGCCCCGCAGATGTACGCATTCTCTAGAAAGGTTGCAAATACCGATCGAAGCTTGAGCCGACAAACCGCTTTCCCGGGCAAGCGCACCCAAAACATTAGATTTTGCTTGCTGCACTTGAAAGGTTGCTGCTGTTAAATTTTCCCGGTATTCTTGAGTTTTTGAGGCAGTGACGGAAGCTAAAAATGAATTTTGAGGAACTTCCTGCAAGTTGTTGAGGGCTTGATGCCAGAAAAATTGAGTTTGCTGCGAAGATTCGATCGACTTATTGGGCTGCTGTTTAGTTTCTAGGGCTCGGTTTGCTAAACGGACTGCTTGCTGTAAGTTGTCGTTAGCTCTCTGTTCTACTAATATTTGAGCTTCCACCGCTTGCAACTGCTGTAGCAGTTGTTCTTGAGGATTGGCTGCTGCGAAGGGAACTAAGCCGGAAAGGATGCTTGGTTCTGGGGAGGGAGATGAGGGTTGTTCTAATTCGGCGATCAGCCCATCGCGAATTTTGTAGAGTTCGTCTAAGGAACGCGGGTTAGATGATTGAGAGAATGAACTTGCGATGGTTAACATCTGAACCAGTCCAATGCCGGCTACTACTGCCGCCATCTTGTTGGCGATCGACAAAAAACGCTTGAACTCTCGCATATTTAACATCCTCAACACCACCACATTCAATATAAGCAGCTCTTGTTACATCAGTCAAACGATTTTAGATTTTAGATTTTAGATTTTAGATTTTTTCTTCAATCTAAGGATCGGGAATTAAATAACTTACAATTTTAATTGTTATTGTGGGATGGGCTCTTATAGCCCGTCCTTAAAAGACGGGCTATAAGAGCCCATCCCACTTTCAAGAGTGGAAGTTATTTAATTCTCATTCCTAATATCTAAAATCTAAAATAGTTCGATCGCCCCAATGTGGCAAAATAACAAGAATAAAGGGAGCGATCGCACGAAGCTAATCAACCCCCTCTAAATATTGCGAACTATCTACTTTCTGCGCCGCCGTCGCCAGTCAGCACCCAACCGCTTGAGGTAATCCCAGCCGCGTTGGGGCCAGACATGATCGCTACCGATTTTTTCGGCAATCCAGCGAGCGACTTTGGGGCCTGTCCAGTCTCCGCCGTCGGGGGCAGATCCTTGCAGCGCCTGTCGCAATTCTTCTTGCTGTTCTGGATTCAGCAAGGATTTCGCAGGAGGGGGCTGGCGGTCTCCGCTGCGGTTTCTGACAGAGTTAGGGCCTTCTCGGTTGTAGCGCTGGACAATTTCTTTGGCGTAGTCGTAGTTGAGGCCTACGACTTGGGCTGCTTGTTTGATAGTCCAATTTCGGGAAACTAACAGCAGCAAGTGCCAGCGGCGCGACTCTGTGGTGTTTTGTGCCTGCCGGTAGCGAATTTTGAGTTCCTCTGCCGTCAGGTGGGATTCTAAGTGAGCTTTAGGTGGCATTCCTCCAACGGGGCATCGGGAACTTCTTACCATATATCTTGGGTTTTGGGGATAATTCCGGATGAAATTATTTTCCTGGGGATCGTTCGGGCCAATAAGTAGCTTTTTTTACCGCAGATGCACGCAGCTACTCGCACTTGAGGAAGTACCAAGAATTTCAAAGGTGGTACCCGCCACGTGATTTATCTCGCGCAAATCAATCCAAAATCTAAAATCCTTGCGTCCCCCGCATTTATCCGTGGGGTCGCCTCTAAAATCTAAAATCTGAAATCTAAAACCTAAAATCGATTGACTGCTGTTTTTTTTGCAGGTGCGCGCAACAAAAGACCTCGGCGTGGCGGTGAGGGTTTCGAGCTTTTTTGTGAACCCCAGATTTCTGACAGGCTTTTTGACATAAAGCATCCAGGATACAAGCCCCCGTATTCATCCGTCCAGAAATAAAAAACCTGTATCCGATAAAGTCGCCGAACGTATTTATCCGTGCGGTCAATTCTAAAATCTAAAATCTAAAATCTAAAATCTAAAATCGATTGACCTTTGGCACAAGGGGCGCGGATGGGAAAAGGTCGATCGATATTTTATTCGATCGCCCACCCGCCATAAATTCACTCTGATGACTGATAACTTTCTGTCATTTTTGACTAAAAAGTGTTCTTCATAATTTGACCCTAATTATTAGGGTATCGCCCGCCATAATCTAATCTTTTATTATCATAATTTTTATTTTTAGTTCATTTTTTCTGAATTTATAAGAGGCAACTAATCTCCTATTAAATTAGATTTAAGTGCTGCAAATTGTCTGTGTACATAGCTTAAATTAATTAATAGGTGGGTATGTTGTGACAACTATGATAGTCCGAACCTTTCCAGAAATAAAGCAGTTACGATCTGGAATTACTTTATGTTTTATGTCATTTTTTCCATTAATCCTGGGTTGCATAGAAGAGAAGCTAGGTTATAATATTTTAGAATTTAGATTACAGAATAGGGAATGAATTATTTTCTAATGATTGTCATCTTGCCTACACATTATTAGAGGCAGAACCTAATTATGTAGGGGGCGCATTGCAGACCTTACCCCTTACTCACATAATTCGCGCGTCCAACCACTTGTTGCATAAGTTTTGATATAGTTGCATTCTTGGCTTGTTAAAAGATGAGGTAAAAAACTCGATCGCTATTTTGTGTCTGGTGGGATTTTGGGAATTTAATCTATTGTATATAAAATGACCGATCGCGCGTTAGCGGAACCCTCTTCGAGGCTCCAACTTTCGCCACAAAAATAGCGGACTTTGCCTTCGGGCTGTAAGCAGGTACAATTGCCAGTTATATTAACTGTATTGTCTCAAAGTAGAAATAATCAAGGTACGAGCATGGCATCCATCCGCGAGTTGCACCGACAACTGGTCAATAAAGAACGCTCTGCTGTGGAAATTACTCAAGAAGCATTAGACCGAATTACCCAGCTAGAGCCGAAGTTGAAAAGCTTTCTGTGCGTGACAGCAGACAGCGCACTGGCGCAGGCCCATAAAGTGGATGCCCAAATCGCAGCCGGAGAGCAAATTGGCCTGTTGGCCGGCATCCCGATCGCCGTTAAAGATAATATGTGTACCGAGGGCGTTCCCACAACCTGCGCCTCTCGAATTTTGGAGAATTTTGTTCCTCCCTACGATGCTACCGTCGTCTCGAAACTCCAAGCAGCCGGTGCGGTGATTGTGGGCAAGGCGAATATGGACGAGTTTGCAATGGGGAGCTCGACAGAAACTTCTGCCTATCAAGTTACCGCGAATCCTTGGGACTTGGAGCGCGTGCCCGGAGGTTCTTCTGGCGGTTCTGCCGCAGCGGTAGCCGCCGGAGAATGCGTCGTGAGTTTGGGTTCGGATACAGGGGGATCGATCCGCCAACCTGCTGCTTTTTGCGGGTTGGTGGGGCTGAAACCGACTTATGGGTTGGTTTCTCGCTACGGTTTGGTGGCCTATGCTTCTTCTCTCGATCAAATCGGGCCCTTTGGCCGGACTGTTGAGGATTCGGCGATTTTGTTGGGGGCGATCGCCGGTTACGATCCGAGAGATTCTACGAGTCTTAATGTTCCAATTCCTGACTACGCTCAAGCTTTAAGACCCAGTTTGCGACCGAAGGGTCAGATTAGAATTGGTGTAATTAAAGAAACTTTTGGTGTAGGGCTGGACTCCGGGGTTAAAGAAGCCGTTACTAAGGCGATCGAGCAATTTCAACAATTGGGCGCCGAAATTCAAGTCATTTCTTGTCCCCGGTTCCGCTACGGTTTGCCGACTTACTACATTATTGCTCCCTCGGAAGCTTCGGCAAATTTGGCGCGATATGATGGAGTTAAGTACGGTTTCCGGTCTCCAGACTCCGACAATCTTTTGGATATGTATGCCAAAACCCGGTCTCAAGGGTTCGGTGCGGAAGTTAAACGCCGGATTGCGATCGGCACTTACGTATTGTCGGCGGGATATTACGATGCCTATTATCTCAAAGCTCAAAAAGTTCGGACTTTGATTAAAGAAGACTTTGAAAAAGCTTTTTCTCAAGTTGATGTTTTAGTCTGTCCCACTGCTCCTACTACCGCATTTAAGGCAGGCGAAAAATTCAATGACCCCCTGAGTATGTATTTGTCAGACTTGATGACTATTCCCGTGAACCTTGCTGGTTTGCCAGCTTTGAATTTGCCCTGCGGATTTGATGATAAAGGACTGCCCGTGGGTATACAACTGATTGGTAATGTTTTGCAAGAATCTCGGTTGTTTCAGGTGGCTCACGCTTACGAACAGTCTACGAATTGGCACTTGCACCACCCCGAATTGCATTAATTTTTGAAAATCGGCGGAATACGGTGGCGGAAGTTAGTAATCGATCTTGGCTAATTGTCTGAATTAATAATTTGCCATTAGCTTTTGAGCGATCTCTAATTTCCCGCGTGCTCTATCTATGAACAATTTGCTAGTATTCCTTTTGTCTAAATCGCTAATAGCTTTTGGGATAGTTTTGGCCGTTGCTTATTCTGCTGCTTGTGTATTCCTCTTTGTAGCGCAAGGTAAGTTTATCTTTTTTCCGGCGCGGGCGATCGAAACTACGCCAGATGATTTTCAGTTGAAATATCAAGATGTCTGGCTGCCAATTCCAACTAAAACAGGCGCGGTGGAAAGCGTGCACGGGTGGTGGATTCCTGCCTCGAAAACCCCCCCCAGCCCCCCCTTGTTAAGGGGGGGAGCAAGAAACGGAGAGTCGTTTCTGGCTACGCCCCAAAGTGAGAGAGGGGCCGTCGCTCCGGTTCCCCCCCTTAACAAGGGGGGGTTAGGGGGGGTAGTTTTGTACCTGCACGGCAATGCTTCAAATGTGGGAGCAAATGTCGAACACGCTTATCGATTTCATGGGTTAGGTTTGTCGGTATTTGTGATGGATTATCGCGGTTATGGAAAAAGTCAGGGCGATTTTCCCAGTGAATCTCAGGTTTATGAGGATGCTCAACTTGCTTGGGATTATTTGGTGAAACAGCGGGGGATTAACCCGAATCAAATTTATATCTACGGTCATTCTTTGGGAGGGGCCGTCGCGATCGATCTGGCCGTGCGCCACCCGGAGGCGGCAGGGGTAATTGTAGAAGGCTCTTTTACTTCGACGCGGGCGATGGTGGATTTCCAAAAAGGGCTGTTTTGGATGTTTCCGATCGATGTTTTGCTGACACAGCGGTTTGATTCTCTTTCAAAAGTCGATCGGCTGCAAATGCCCGTGCTGTTTATTCACGGGACTGCTGACAATGTAGTTCCAGTAGAAATGAGCAAAAAACTGTTTGATGCAGCACCTGAACCCAAACAGTTGTACATAGTTCCTGATGGAGGTCACACTAATGTGGCAGATATCGGGGGCGCAGAATATCTGCAAATACTGAGCCAATTTTTAGGTTTTTCAAAGTAAAGAAAAGCTGTTGGCGGTAACAGGTTAAGTTTGATATATGTACCGCCCGCTCGCACTTCTTTCTAACAGTAGATATCTGAAACAGAGCAGTTATCGCGACGATACTGCTTAGGAGCGTCAATTCAATAATTTCCCTTTTTTCTTCTTGTGGGATGGGCGTCCCGCCCGTCTATCGGGGACGGGCCGGACGCCCATCCCACAACAGTCATGAAAATTGGATTTTATTTAATTCTCATCCCTTAGTAGAACCTTAATACATTGAGCCACCAGTCATTTAAGGCATAGCAGTAATTGCAGTAATTGTTCGCGCTTATAGCTTGTTCTTTCTTAACTTCGCAGCCTCGCCGAGATGTTTTTTGGTTTGGCATCCGGGCACCGCAAAGATTGGCATCTGTGAGATTAGCTTTGTTCAATCTCGCATCCCTCAAGTCGGCATTTCTCATATCTGCACCGCTGAGATTTGCACCGCTTAAATCGGCTTCCTTGAGGTCTGCACCCCTGAGATTTGCACCGCTTAAATCGGCATTTCTCAGGTCGGTTCGAGTTAGTTTAGCGGCGCTCAAATTACTGCATTTTAAGTTAGCCAACTGGAGGGATGCGTCTGGCAGAAAACTCTCGCTGAGGTTGGCATTTTCTAAGTTGGCTCCCCTGATGTCGGCCCTGCTCATGTCGGCTTTGCTGAGGTCGGCGTCGGCCAAAAAGGCGTTTCTCATGTTGGCGTTGTTTAAATTAGCTTCCATTAAATCAGCCGCAGTCAAGTCGGCATCAACTAAGTCAGCCCTGCTGAGAGTGGCGCCGCTTAAGGAAGCGCCAAACAAATCTGCACGGCTTAAGGAAGCGCCAAATAAGTCGCATCCGGGACATCCTCTGGTTTCTAGCAGCCGCTTGACTAGAGACAGATTTTGAGCTTGTAAGGGAAGTGCGGCGCAAAATGGGAGTAGCATTATCGCTGCAGTCAGAATTTTCAGTTTGATTTTGGTCATAGTCGGGGTAAGTCCTGTAACTGCCTTTCATCAACGATTTGTCTGCTGGACTTACACGCGCGGGCCCAAAAACCCGGTTTCCTCGTTAATTCCTGGCTGTCAAACCCAATATTCTAAGGAATGAAAATTAAATAACTTCCACTCTAGAAAGTGGGATGGGCGTCCCGCCCGTCTTTTAAGGACGGGCGGGAC
>NZ_JAUBRP010000108.1:0-16406 GCF_036701935.1 Microcoleus sp. M2_D5
ATCCGTTGGCGGTACTCGCGGAGCTCGATATATCCGCCTCGGTTATAGCGTCCGCCCCCTTGTCGCATTTTAGGTGGACGACTCATGGAGCAAAGTAAGTCTCCGTCTTTCTGTGATGTCATGTATCTACTGTTATTGATGGTTGCTTCTTTGAGAAGCTCAGAGATTGACACAATCACCAAGATAGTGTATCTTCTCTAACTGGTAGTACAGATCCAAGTTATGCAGTTAGTCGAAAGGCAAGTCATTAAACCAAATCACAGGTTTTACCCAGAAGCCGATCGATTGTCTTTGCTGTCCAACAAACTTTACAACTGCGATAACTACTATATCTACGGTCAAAACTTTTTCTCAGGTCAACTAACCAATGCTCTGGGTGTCTATCGAACACTCAAAAAGAGTCTAAAGTACAAAGCATTGCCGGCCCAAGTAACACACAAAACTCTCCCGTTACTGCTGAAAACATGGACTAGCTATCATAGTGTTAAATTGGCGGGCGCGATCGCGATCGCCCCACTAAGTTTCAAGCAGCACCGAAAATCCCTGATTAAAAAATTCAGAAAAAAAGAGAGCAGGGGCGATATGTATTTGTATTTAACTGTCAATGTGTTAGCAAAAAAGCTTTTCCCAAAGAATATATCAGTTTATCTGGGACTAACATTTGTCGGTATTGAAAAGTTACCTAAATCTTGAAAATCCGGATTGTTCGCAAGGTAAGTTGTTAAGTTATTGAGGTAGTTTAGGAAAAGTTAGAACAAAACGCAAGTGTAAAGCGGATTATAACCCTTGCCGTAACGAGCTTCGCCAACATTAAAGAGCTATGAAACCCCTCCCTGGAACAACGGTAAAATTCTACATTCTAACTTGTACCTTCTAGCTTCAAGAAACACCTTGTTTCTTGCTCCTAAAAATAAATACCTTCCCTTGTGCCAACAATCTTTCAGTCTGCTTATAACCGATCGCCCCCAATTATACGGGAAAGTTCAAAAATGCCGGTATCTGGCATTTTGGAGCCTGTTAACGCATAAAAAAGTCAATTTAGCCAACAACTGACGGCCCCCGTGCCCCCGGTCTGCTGGCGGCTAACTGCTGAAAGCCTCTGAGGGCAAGCAGCGCCCTTCCAGCTTTTGGCAGTAACGCAAACGAGGAAAAAACTGTCGTGAAATTCCACTGGCTACTACCGAGTTTCTTAAGTGTATTTTTGCTCGCCGGAGCCGCCGAAGCAGCTAGACTGCAATCTTGGCGGTTTGATGCTTCAGAGAACCGGCTTTACATTACAACAGACGGGGGAGTACAACCCAAGGCTCAACTGATCTTCAACCCGATGCGGTTGGTAATCGACTTGCCGGGAACGAGTCTGGGTCGTCCCTCGGTCAGCAGACCGCTCTCAGGAGCGATCGAATCGGTGCGGGTAGGGCAGTTTGACAACGATACGACCAGAATTGTCGTCGAGATCAGAGACGGGTTTACCATAGACCCTCAGCAAGTAAAATTCCGGGGTATTTCTTCGAGCGAATGGACAGTGGATTTGCCAACGCCGGTGCGGGCAGAAACTCAAAATCCGATTTCAGAGCCAGGGGGAGAAAGGTTATCGGTTGAACCTTCAGCATCCCAAGCCGAGTCGGCCCAGGCGACTGTAGTTCAGAACGTTCAGGTGACGGCGGACGGTTTTTTAGTCCGAACAGCGGGCGGTCGCCCCCAAATTAATTTTCAACAAAGTCGGGCCGGGGACATCGCCACCCTCGATATTGAAGGAGCTAGTTTAGATCCGGGCCTAAGCAGCCAACAGCCTCAAACTAACGGCAGGCACGGGGTTGACAAGATAGAAGTCCGACAACTGCCAACAGACCCGCCCGTTACCCGCGTGACTTTGCGGATGAAGAGTCCTAATACTCAGTGGCGGGCGTCTGTGAGCAATTTGGGCGGGGTTGTGCTATTGCCTGGAAGTGTAGTACGACAGCCCTCGGTTCCCCGCCGCCTGACTGTAGACCCTCCGGCTAGACAAGCTCAAGGAAATTTAGCGAGAGTTCAGTCAATTGATTTAGCCAGTAACGGCACCCAACTGGTGGTGAGAACTGACCGCCAAGTCTCCTATAGCAGCGGGTGGGCTCAGGGGTCGAGAGCTTACTGGATCAGGATCGCCTCTAGTTCCCTGGCGGGGGAAATTCCTCAGCTCGATGCCAACAGTCCTGTATCGTTTAGTGCCAGCCAAGAAGATGCGGAGACTGTGGTGATTTGGGTGCAGCCGCGATCGGGGGTAGAGGTAGGCAGGGTGACGAGGCCGAGTCCGCAGTTGCTGTCTTTGCAGTTGCGATCGTCGAATGCTAGCGCGCAGCCTTTGACTCGCACTCCCAATTTGCAGCCTTTGCCGAGAAGGACTTTCGGAACCGATGATTTGCCCCAAGCTTCTAACCGCCGCGCCGTAATAGTAATCGATCCCGGTCACGGTGGCCGCGATCCGGGGGCAGTCGGGATTCAGGGCATTCTGGAAAAGGAGATTGTTTTGGATATCTCGCTTCAGGTGGCGAGGCTGCTGGAACAGCAAGGGGTGCAGGCGGTGATGACTCGGACTGACGACAGGGAAATCGACCTGGATCCCAGAGTTTCTTTGGCGGAACGGGTGAATGCTACTTTGTTTGTCAGCATTCACGCTAATGCGATTAATATGAGTCGGCCGGATATCAATGGGATTGAGACTTATTATTTCAATAACGGCCAAGATTTGGCCAGGGTGATTCACGCCAGTATTTTGGAGGGGACGGGGGCGAATGACCGCCGAGTGCGGCAGGCGCGATTTTATGTTTTGAGGAAGACTTCTATGCCTTCTGTTTTGCTGGAGGTAGGTTTTGTGACGGGTGCTGAAGATGCTGCTAGGCTTTCTGACCCAGCTTACCGCAGTCAAATGGCGGCTTCGATCGCTCGCGGCATTTTGCTTTATCTTCAACAAAGATAATGGGCTGTTGACGGTTGACGGTTGACGGTTGACGGTTAACTGTTGACTAATGCCAACTGCCAACTGCCAACTAACAACTGCCAACTGCCAACTGACAACTAACTATTGACAAATGACAACAGACTCTGGACAACAAAGAATCGGTATTTTTGACAGCGGCGTGGGCGGTTTGACTGTTTTGACCCAGTTGTACCAACAATTGCCCAACGAATCGATACTTTATTTTGGAGATACGGCGAGGCTGCCTTACGGCACTCGCACGCCGTCAGAAATTGTGGAGTTTGTCCGCGAAATTATGGCCTGGTTGGTGGAACAGGATGTGAAAATGGTCATTATGGCCTGCAACACCAGTTCTGCTTTGGCGATGGAGATGGTGCAGGCTGAGTTTGATATCCCGGTGCTGGGAGTAATTCTGCCGGGGGCGCAGGCTGCGGTGCAGCAAGGCAAGCGGATCGGAGTCATCGCAACTCCTGCTACTGCTGCTAGCAATGCTTATCGAAATGCGATTTTGGAGATGGACGATTCTTGCCTGGTGTGGCAGGTTAGCTGTCCGGCTTTTGTGCCGCTGGTGGAGCAAAACCGGATTCACGATCCTTATACTTGTGAGGTGGCTCGCGAATATTTGGCTCCTTTGATTCAGCAGCGCATCGATACGCTGATTTACGGCTGCACTCATTATCCGCTGTTGGCTCCGGTGCTGCGATCGCTTTTGCCTGCTGGGGTGACTTCGATCGATCCTGCGGTACGGGTGGTGGCTGCAGCAGCCAGAGAATTGGAGCTTTTGGGGCTGCGGAATGCTGGTACTGCGCTGCCGACTCGTTTTTGCGTGAGCGGCCCCCCGCAGCAGTTTGCCCAGTTGTCGGTGCAGTGGCTGGGTTGTACTCCTGCTGTTGAGAAAATATCCCTGCCGACAGTTGTACGTAGCGAAGCGGGGCGTAAGCCATCGCCTGTATCGCTGGAATCTGCAGAATAATCCCGCAACTCGCTCGATTGTTTGATGGAGCAAATCTAACCCCCCAAAACCCAGGTAAAGCTGGCTTTGGGGGGTTTAATTATTGCGATCGAAGCTAGCAATAACACATCAATTTGTAATAAAATGCAACAAAAGCTTTGATAAACAATGCAAATAATGTCCTATACGTGCTGGAGCTATTCAGCCTTGAACCATGTCACCCTACGTATCGCAAGCAGTTTTACTTGTAGACGGCTATAACATAATTGGACTTTGGCCTCGACTCCGAGAGAAGCGCGATCGCGACGAACTCGAAACAGCTCGCCGCGAGTTGATTGAGGTTTTAGTTAACTACAGCGCCGTTCAAGATTTTGAGGCCAGGCTGGTGTTTGACGCCCACTATCGAGATACTCCCGGCGTTAAAGAAATTATTACTAAAAATTTATCAGTGCACTACACTGACTTCGGTCAGACAGCAGATACTTATATTGAAAAATCTTGTGCTAGTTTGCGCTACGAGTTGCGATCGGTCAAAGGCAAAGGCCGCATGATTGTCGCCACCTCAGACCGAGCGCAGCAATTGACCGTAGTCGGCTACGGTGCCGAATGGATGTCCGCCGAACAACTAGCGGCTGACGTAGAATCCACCGCCCGCCGCAGCGAGCGCCGGCACAAATCCCGCAAACAAAATTCCAGTCGCTTTCTCGCCAGTTCCCTCGATCCCGAATCCCAGCAGCGCCTCGCCAAGTTGAGAATGGGGCTGCATTAGCTGCTGAAACCCGCTCCCTGTCTGACAAAAAAAAAGTTTCTCAAAGGCCTTGCCAAATCGAGGAAGTTCAGCTATTGTTAGTAAATGTGGGTAACAAAAACCCCCAATCCTCGGTAGCTCAGTGGCAGAGCGGTCGGCTGTAATGAATGCAAGCCTTTGGTATCAACCAAAAGCCCTAGTGACATAGCAGCTCTATCCGGTAACGGATACTGAAAAATCGGGTGAATTCAAGGAAACCGCAGCACTTCGGGTGGCGGCAATCTTGAGCCAAGTCTGGCGAAAGGCAGCGGTTGCGATCGCAAGTAGCCGGAAAGGTGCAGAGACTAGAGATGAGGAGCCTCACCAATAAATCTCATAGCGCCCGACATCCGACGACAAATCGCACACGTGATTTGTAGGGATGATGAAATAGTCCGCCCCCTTCGGAAACGTTGGGATAAGTGTAACCGATTGGTCGTAGGTTCAAATCCTACCCGGGGAGTTAGTAAAAGTCTGAAGTTGGAATTTTCCAGCTTCAGACTTTTTCTTTTTTAAGATTTGAGATGGTTTGGGGTTCAGCTTTCTGGTAGCGCCTTAATTCACATCCCTGTGAGTGTGAATTAACTCACCTTCCATAGGTATGGAAATATTCAACTTAGACAACTCCGGGTTTAATATCGCCTTGACAATACCAGAACTCACCATCACCTCCAAACAACCAAGGGCTTGATGAAGAGCTACTCGTGCGTGCTGCAAAGAAAAACGTTCCTTAAACACCAGTACCAACTGCCGATAAATTTGTTCAATGTACTGAGTGCGGCCCAAAATGTCAATCAGCAAACCATATAAACCTGTAACAGGCAAGCGCTGACCGTTCTTCACATAACACTTGATCTTGCTAATTTGACCAGCATCATAAACAGCTACAAACTCGACTTCCGCATCCAATAAATCTAACTGAAACACATTGTATGCCGAAAGTAGCCACGGAACCTCCTGCTGCGAGAAGCGCTGCATCACCTGTTTCATAGAACCCAAATCAAATCCAGCAATCGCAGCTTGACCCAAAATATCATTCGTGAATCCGCCTTGAGCCAACCACTGAAAAGCTTTTTCCGGGCTTAAATTCAACCCAGAATCCCGCGCGATTTCCCTAGAATGCTCTTGTAAATCAGTGAACTGACCGTTAGCAGCGTACCAGTAATCGGCGAACCGAATATGCTGTTGCACTCGGCGTCGTTGATTCCCATCGTATTGAGTTTTCAGCCAGTTAGCCTCGTGCTTCTGCTGCTCTAGTTCCAAAATTGTGTAAGCCACTTCACGGGCACCAGTGTGAGCTAAAGTCATGCCAGCAGCTAAAATTGGGTCGGCAAAACCTGCAGCTTCTCCAACCAAAAACCAGTTTTCTCCTACTGTTCTATCAGCTAAAAACGACCAATCTTTTGTAGTTTCAATCTTTCCGGTACTGGTAGCATTAGCGATTAACTTGCTGATGCGGGGTTCGCTTTTGAGTGCTTGAGAGTATATATCCTCTGGCCGCTGTTTCATCTGCTTGTAATGTTCCGCAGGGCAAATAAAGCCGATACTGGTGCGAGTGGGGCCCAAGGGAATAAACCAAATCCACCCGTGACTCAAACTCATTACCTGTACGCGGGTGCCACCAACGCCAATTTCATCAGCCCATTCAGCGTTTGTCCAGTAGTCCCAGATAGCGATATTTTGCAACCGCGTCGGGCAGTGTGTTTCAATTCCTAAAACTCGCCGCAGCACGCCGATGTGGCCGGAGGCGTCGATGTAGTAGCGGGCAGTTATTTGTTCTTGCCGCAGGTGCAGGGCGGTAATGCGATCGCCCTCCATATCTACTTTAACAACGGGGGTTTCTTCTCTTACTAAGCATCCCATTTCTTCCGCGTGACGCAGCAAAATTTCGTCGTATTTTGCTCGATCGACTTGGAAAGCAGTTTGCCTTCTCTGTCCCTCAAATTTAGCAGGACGCCGCTCATCTTTAAACTGCTCAGGCTTGATAAAATTAAAATCCCAAGGATGCGGATCTGTTCCCCAGCGATAGGTAGCACCGATTTTAATTGGGAAGTCGGCTGCTTCTACTTTGTCCCAACATCCCATTTCTTGAAGCACATCACTAATTTGAGGCAATTGACTTTCCCCAACGTGATCGCGAGGAAATTTTTCTTTCTCTACGATTAGCACGCTCAGATTGGGATTGTATTTCTTGATCAGAGTGCCAGCAGTGCTCCCAGCGGGGCCGCCGCCCACAATTACAACGTCGTAATGGCTCATATCACAGAGAAATAGTAGATGATAATTTTGGGCATTGACGAGAAAAATGTCTAACTATTCAGCCTCCAAATGAGCGAGGCTGAATAGTTATTTTCAACAGGTTTTATCTGAGATGTTGCACCATTCCCAAGAACTTGTAGGGGCGGGTTCACCAACCGCTTTAAATGGTACAAACAGGTTAAGTAAACCCGCCCCCACCCACGAAAAAGCCCCAATTAAAATTGGTGCAACCTTTCAGTTTGCAACAGATTTTATCCCACTACTACTTTCTCATCTTCAGCTATGGGAGAAGTGTGAGCGATATTCAGATTCTCAGTCCAAGTGTGAGCAATATCCAGATTCTCAGTCCAAGTGTGAGCGATATCCAGATTCTCAGTCCAAGTGTGAGCAATATCCAGATTCTCAGTCCAAGTGTGAGCGATATCCAAATTCTCAGTCCAAGTGTGGATCAAATTCGGTTCTAGTTCATTCATGAGCGTAGAAGAATTGCTGTTAAGTTGTGACATGATAGGTCTCCTTGTACGTAATAGATTTTGTCTAATTCTAAGATCGATCTGGTTCTAAAAGTACCAAATTTTACATCTCGTAAGCTACGCAGCTTTTAAAGGTTGCAAAATCTCGCGGGGTTCGGTAAAAGGTTGGTCAAAGCTATGGGTTTTTGCATAAACCAGAAGTTGATCAATCTGTTTCGTGAAAATTTCAAACAAATTTTCAACTATCTCAAAAATCTCTTGACGGCTCTCAATAGTCAGTGGTATGTTTTTGATCGATTGCTCAACATCCGGCGTCCCTGTAGTATGACCTGTTTCCACATCCAAATGAAAACAGCCAAAATAGATAAGCTCCTTTTTAGTAATTGATCGGAGTTCTTCGGCAATTGATGCTGTCGCTGACAAAAACACGTTACCCGATGCTTCTACCACTTCCAGGATTGCTAGCTTAGTGATTGGACTGGCTCCAAAAGCGTATCGAAAAATTTGATATGTTACCAACCGTGAAGCTTTTAGTTGTTCGCTCCAGACAAAATTCAAAGCATCGCTGAACTTCAAGGATTTGTTATTAATACCCAGTGTTTCCATGTCGGCCAAAAACCACAACCAGTGATGATCGTCTTCGTAAGTATGATTGTTGATCATTGCCTGAAGAGGATCGTTGGTTGGTTCTTCTCGGAAAATAGACTGGTTCAATTCACCAAAACTCATTGCAAAGTGAGCAATGCAGGGAGCGAAAGCTAGGCGTTGTCTTGGGTCTATGCTTTTGTCTCGCATAAACTCAAATAGCTCTGCTTTAGCAAATTCTTGCTTCTTCTTTTCAATCAATTCTAGGATTTCTTCCATTGTGATTCACCTTATTCTGAATCTATAGGCTAGTAACTTAATCACGACATAAATGTGATTTGAATCAATAATTGTTGTGTTTGAGATCACGTTTGATTATGTTCTCGATCGCCTAAACCTGCGTTTTCGTCCCCCGGTCATCCCCTTCGTTGTTGGTTAGCGGACTCAAACGTTGAGCAAAACCTTGAGTATATAAAAATTTGTCTGTCATGTGTGCGATCGGCATCACAGAATTTGTTACAATATGGCAATCAACTCCGTGAGGTGTCAGACCGTACATGATTAAGTCGGAGTTCAAACCAGATGTTTGGCTGTCCGCCCGTCCAGGCACTTTCAAAGTTTAGGCATCTCGCTATCTAAAAAATCCCTGAGTAATTACTTAGATTGTAACGTATCCCCAGTTACCAAATTTACAAAAAATACTTAAGTATAGTTCGCCAGAGATTCGATATCAAGCGCAATGTTTACTAAAAATTTCCTCAGAGAATAAAAGCCATGAATACACTTCCCGGTTACAAAATCACAGAAGTTGTTCAACTTGGTGTGAAGTCCATCATTTATCGCGCAGTCAGGGAATCAGATAGAGCCTCAGTCATTATTAAAACACTCAATACCGAGTACCCCACAATAGAAGAAATTACCCGTTTGAGACATGAATACAAAATTAGCTCGAATCTCAAACTCGAAGGGATTGTCAAACCCCATAGCTTAGAAAAATATAACAACTGTTTCGCTCTGATCTTAGAAGATTGTGGCGGTCAATCTCTCAAGCACCATCAAGCAGGTAAAAGCATTAAACTTCAGAAGTTTTTGCCACTAGCTATTCAAGTGGCTCAAACTCTCGGAGAAGTGCATCGCAACCAAATTATTCATAAAGATATAAAACCAGCAAATATTATCATTACACCAGATTTTGAACAAGTAAAAATCACCGACTTTAGCATGGCGACGCGCCTATCGAGAGAAGTCCACCAAAATAGAAATACTATGGTGCTAGAAGGCACTCTAGCCTATATATCCCCAGAGCAAACTGGTCGGATGAACCGAGACCTCGACTACCGAACTGACTTGTACTCTCTAGGCATCACCTTTTATGAAATGCTGACAGGAGAGTTGCCCTTTAATTCAACCGACCCGCTAGAATTAATTCACAGCCACATTGCGGTGACGCCAGTTCCTCCCCATCAACTAAACAATCAAGTCCCGCAGATAATTTCATCCCTTGTCATGAAACTATTAGCTAAAAATGCCGAAGACAGATATCAAAGTGCCTTTGGAGTAAAAGCAGACCTGGAAAATTGTCTAACTCAGCTACAAACTACTGGCAAAATTGAAAATTTCATTCCAGGGACACTTGACAAATCTGGTCAATTTTTGATTACCAAAAAACTCTACGGTCGCACACAAGAAGTCGCTGATTTGATGGCATCATTCGAGCGAGTCAGCTTTGGGAATACAGAGATGGTGTTGGTAAGCGGTTACTCAGGAATCGGTAAAACCTCAGTTGTCAGTGAAATCCACAGACCAATTGTCAGGCAGCGGGGTTATTTTATTGCTGGCAAATTTGACCAATTTAAGCGGGATATTCCTTATGCTGCAATAACTCAAGCGTTTGAGTCATTGATGCAGCAGTTATTCACCAAAAGCTCAGAAGATTTGGTAATTTGGAAAGAAAAGCTGTTGTCACGGCTGGGTAATAACGGTGCAATTATTATTGATGTTGTTCCTTCAGTCGAAATAATCATTGGTTCGCAGCCTTCTGTTCCACAATTGGGGCCGACAGAATCTCAAAATCGCTTTAATCGATTGTTCAAAGAATTCATAAATATGTTTGCCCGAGCCGAACACCCATTAGTTCTATTTTTGGATGATTTGCAGTGGGCAGATTTAGCTTCCTTAAAATTGATTCAGGAATTAGTTACTGACCAGGATAGCCGATATTTTTTACTGATAGGAGCCTATCGAGATAACGAAGTGAATTCGACTCATCCGTTAGTTCAAACTGTCGAAAAAATTCAACAGACTGGTGCTGCTGTGCATCAAATTATCCTCCCATGTTTAGATTTGAGCAGCGTCACTGAGCTAGTATGCGATACTTTGGGTAATCAAACTGAAAACTTAAACTCTTTGACTGAGTTAATTTTTAATAAAACTGGCGGAAATCCATTTTTTATAACTCAACTTCTTTCAACTATTCACTCAGAACAACTTTTAGTTTTTGATTTCACTATTGGTGCATGGCAGTGGGACATCACGGAAATTGAACTCGCTGGTATTGCAGATTACAGTGTCGTTGAATTAGTTGCTCGGAATCTGCAACAACTGCCGGAGGAGACGCAGCAAGTATTAAAATTAGCTGCTTGTATGGGCAACCATTTTAATTTAGAAAATTTGGCAATTGTTCGGGAAAAATCCGGCTCGGAAACGGCGGTAGATTTATGGGATGCACTTGAAGCTGGTTTAATTCTGCCAATGAGCGATGCTTACAAAATTCCGATGCTTGATGAGGAAATCGTGAAAACACACCGGAGGGGCGGGACGCCAATCCCACAAAACAATCAAAATCATCCCGCAATTATGCAACGCTCAATTGATTACAGGTTTTTGCACGATCGCGTACAGCAAGCCGCCTATTCTCTTATCCCTGACTCCGAGAAAAAACAAACTCACTTAAAAATCGGCTCCATGCTATTGCACGGCGGGCACGGGGGCACCGCCCCTACGGCATCGGAGATAGCAGAAAATATCTTTGATATTGTCAACCAACTCAATATCGGGGTGGAATTCATCATAAATCAGGAACAGCGAATTGAACTAGCTAAATTGAATCTCATAGCAGGTAAGAAAGCTAAGGCTTGTGCCGCCTATCAAGCAGCGCTAAAATATTTTAATGCAGGTCTCGAACTTCTACCCGATGGGGCTTGGCAGAGTCACTACGATTTAATTATGGAAATCCATTCCGAAGCACTGGAAGCTTCCTATATAAATATCGATTTCGAGCGCTCATTTTACCTATCAAATGTTATTATGTCGCGCGCTAAAACTTTGCTAGATAAACTCCCCGTTTATGAGCTAAAAGTTATTTTTTACTTCAATCAAAATAAAGCTCAAGCTTCGATAGATATAGCTCTAGAAGCTTTGAAAATGCTGGGAGTGTACATACCTAAAAATCCACAAAAAGTCAATATTTTAATGGAGCTATTTCGCACAAAACTAGCTTTAAGAAATAAGCAGATTGAGGATTTATTACAACTGCCACCAATGACTGACCCTAATAAAATTGCGGCTATACGGATTTTAACAAATATGGTTCCGGCTGCTTTTATAGCATTACCCGATATGTTCCCACCGATCGCTTTTAAAATTGTTACTCTTTCTCTTAAGTACGGGAATACGCCACTATCTAGTGTTGGGTATTCAAACTATGCTTCGCTCCAGTGTGGGGTTTTAGGCGATATGAGTTCTGGATACCGATACGGTCAAATGGCTCAGGCACTTTTAGAACGATTCCACACAAACTTACACAACTCTCAAATTTCACTAATTTTTAATGGTTTTATCCGTCACTGGTCTGAACACGTAAGGGAAAGTCTTAGCGGTTTACTTGAGGGTATTCAGAGTGGACTGGAAGCTGGAGATGTCAACAATGCTTGTTATTGTGCTAGTTTTTACAGCAATTATATATTGTTGAGTGGGGAACCTCTGGAGTCGGTGGAGACTAAGCAGAGTCACTATATTCAAATGTTGGTAAATTATAAGAATGAATTTATGATTTATCAAGCTAGAGTTGGAGCACAAATTGTCTTAAACTTACAAGGTAAAACAGCCAATCCTTGCCTATTGACTGGCGACAATTTTAATGAAGAAAATATGGTGCCAGGATTAAGAGATGGTCAAAATAATCTGGTAATATTTGTAGTGCATTTGTCTAAATTATGGCTAAATTACCTATTTAAAGATTATGCAATTTCTGCTGAAAATGCCATTATGGCATCAAATTATTCTGAGGCTGTGATGGGCACGATGTATGTTCCCCTCCACAATTTTTACTATTCCCTAACACTTTTAGCTTTGTATCCCACAGCTTCAAAATTTGAACCGAAAAAATACTTAAAAAAAGTTGCTTCGCTTCAGAAAAAAATGAAGCATTGGGCTGTGAACTCTCCGAGAAATTATCAGCATAAATATGACTTGGTAGAGGCAGAGAAAGCGCGAGTATTGGGACAATATGAAAAAGCTGCTCTGTATTACGATCGAGCGGTGAAAGGAGCTTCGGAGAATGAATACATCCACGAAGAAGCGCTAGCCAACGAACGCGCGGCAGAATTTTATCTGGCTCGCGGTCGAAACAAAGTGGCTCAGAGTTATCTAATAGATGCTTACTACGGCTATATTCACTGGGGAGCAACCGCCAAGGTCAAACATTTGGAGTCAGAATATCCGATTTCTTTACCCCCTGTATCGGCAGGAAGAGCCAGCGGCGATCGAACTACTACTAGCACTAATTATAGCACGAGCAGCAGTCACAGCAGTTTATTGGATTTGACAACTGTTGTTAAAGCATCTCAAGCGCTAGCTAGTGAAATTGTGTTAGACAAGTTGTTAGAAAAGTTAATGAAAATGGCGATCGAGAATGCTGGGGCACAAAAAGGTTTTCTGTTGATGCCCAAGGAAGGCAAATTGCTGATTCAAGCAGCGGCATCGGTGGAGTCTTCGGATGTTGCAGTTGAAGAATGCCCTAGAGTATCTCCTGCAGAGGTTTTGCCAATAACCGTGATTAATTATGTTGAAAAAACGCACTTAGATGTAGTTTTAAGTCAGGCTGCTAGAAAAGGTCTATTTACAGACGATCCCTATATTAAAAGGCACCAAGTGAAATCTGCGCTTTGTATTCCTATTGTGAATCAAAGCAAACTTGTAGCTCTCCTTTATCTGGAAAATAATTTAGCTACTGAAGCATTTTCTCCAACTAGATTGGAAGTTTTGAAAATTCTTTCTTCCCAGGCTGCCATCTCTCTAGAAAATGCGGTACTTGTTGCTAATTTGTCGGAGGCAAAGGAACAGTTGGAGGATTATTCCCGAACGCTGGAGGTGAGAGTCCAAGAGCGCACGCAGGAATTAAAGACTAAAGAAGCTAAGCTGCAAGAAGCTCAAAAACTGGCGCACCTGGGCAACTGGGAATTTGATTTGGAGGGGGATAAATTAACTTGGTCGGAGGAAGTATTCCGAATTTTTGGCCTCGATCCTAAACTACCAGAACCCACTATTTTAGAACACAGGAAGCAAATTCATCCAGATGACCTAAAGTTGTGGTTAGAGGCAGTAGAGCAGATTAGTCTATTAGGAAATCCTTGCGAGTATGAGATGAGAATTTTGCGCGCTGATGGAGCTGTCAGATATATTTATCTTAAGGCGCAAGCTATTTTTGATGGCGGTAAGGTGATTAAGTTATTTGGGACGATACAGGACATTACGGATCGCAAGTTAGCGGAGGATGCTTTGCGACTGTCTGAGGGGCAATTGAGAGAAAAAGCGACACAATTAGAAGTTACTTTGTCCCAATTACGCTCGACGCAGACTCAACTAATTCAGACTGAAAAAATGTCTTCTTTGGGACAGTTGGTAGCGGGGGTTGCTCACGAAATTAATAATCCGATTAATTTCATTTATGGCAATGTTCTCCATGCTAGCGATTATAGCTCGGAGCTGCTGGGATTGATTGAGCTTTACCAGAAGTCTTACCCGAATGCTAATCCTGAGATTGTTGCTAGAACAGAAGATATTGACCTGCCTTTTATTCAAGAAGATTTGCCTAAAATTCTAAAATCAATGCAGGTTGGGGTCGATCGCGTTCGCAATATTGTGCTGTCGCTGCGGAATTTCTCACGCCTGGATGAAGCCGAGATGAAACCAGTGGATGTTCACTCCGGGATTGATTCGACTCTGCTAATTTTGCAGCACAGGTTGAAAAAGGATGCACTAGGACATGGGGTTGAGGTAGTTAAAGAATACGGTCAACTGCCGAAGGTAAATTGTTATGCTTCTGGGTTAAATCAGGTGTTTATGAATATTTTGAGCAATGCAATTGATGCAGTGGAGTTAGGAGTTGGGCGACCGGAGACAACTGCCCAACTAGAAAATCCTTTATCTCCAATTTTTGAGCGAAGGATTAAGATTCGGACTGAGGTATGCGACCTAAACTTGGTGAGAATTTATATTGCTGATAATGGTCGGGGGATGACAGAGGAAGTACGATCGCGAATATTTGACCCTTTCTTTACTACAAAAGCTGTGGGCAAAGGTACCGGTTTAGGGTTGAGTATCAGTTATCAGATTGTGGTAGAGAAACACGGCGGGAAGCTAATGTGCTTTTCCGCGGCCGGTGAGGGGGCTGAGTTTGTGATTGAAATTCCCGTGAAGCAGTGAACTTTTTGTAAGTTTTTATATATGTTTTTTTAACCGCCGATAAACGCCGATGAACGCAGATACAATTATCTCTGCGTTCATCTGCGTTCATCTGTGTTTATCGGCTGATATCTGCGGTTAAAACTTCTGAATTTAAATATTAAACATCGCGTTCTGTCCGCACCCATTTAGTTTGCCGCTTCAGGAGAAAACCTAGATACAAAGGGATTTTCCAAAGGATGTAAAAAGGTACAGATAAGAGAGTTGAGCCAGAAATATCGGCACGCCCGAATTTTGCCCAAGCGCCGACAATTGAAACTAAAATCAGCAACCCTTGTACTGCTAACAAGACGGCGGGAATTGAGGATGTTCCCAAAATTGCTGCTAGTAAAGAGGTGGCAAAAGCAGCTAGCCAGATCGCGACTAAAAGCGATAGGGGAGGGACGGATAAGTCGAGGGCGATCGCCAATAAGTCAAAACGTTTTTGTTCGACTGAAGCTGCTGTCAGCCGGGGAGTTTGAGTTAACAATGTCTGTATGTGACCGTGTTCCCACCTGGTTCTTTGACTTTTAGCTGCTTGTTGTTGCTGTGGCAAACACCCGGTGACGTTGGCTTCGGGGCAGAATACTGTTGGGTGTCCGGCGATCGCCAAATCCAAACTCATCTGCATATCTTCAACAATATTGCTGCTTGCTAGGGAAACCGATCGAATTATCGACCAGGGAAAAGCCATGCCAGTACCTGTTAGTAATGATGGGAATCCTAACTGTTTTAATCCGCTGGGACGGACTAAGTTTTTCACAAGAAATGCTAAAGCAGAAATGGAATCTTTGGGAGTAGGATTTGGTGGCTGTTCCATGAGATAAGTTGCTTGCACTGGTCTTTGTTCGGCAACTGCAACCCGGGCTAATTTTTCTATAGAGTCTGGCCCACAGATGCAGTCTGCGTCAACCATGATTACTACTTCTGGGGGGTCGGATTCGATCGACTGCAAGCCAAAATCCAGTGCGTATCCTTTGCCCTTGCGTTGTGTGTCTTGGCGCTCGATCGCACTTGCACCGCAGTTACGGGCGATTTCTGCTGTAGCGTCCGTGCAGTTGTCAGCAATTACTAAGAGGCGGTCTTGAGGTGTTAGCTGTGGCAATATGGTGGAGATGGTGGCGGCAATTCCTGCAGCTTCGTTGTAGGCAGGAATTAAAACTGCTACTTTGGGGCGGGGCGCTTTAGTTTCCGCTGTCTGGCCCTGGCCGGACAAGAAAGCTGCACTGCATTCTAGAAATAGAACTGAAACGGGAATTAGAAGGATCAGGGCGATCGCCAATAGCACAACATCAATCAATAGGAACATTAGCTGATTAATTTCCACAATTCTAGTACCTTAATTTTATTTTATTTGTTGCGTTCATTGAGTGTATTTAATCTTATTGCATCTTTGTTAACTCACTGCGCCACGCTATCTAAAGTATCATTATATCATGCCCGCAAAAAATTATCCTTCTCACATTTGTTGTGAGAACTTAAGTCCTCCTTAAAATATTAGGACTAGCGTCCTCACTAAAAATTAATTTGATTGCGGTTGTGCGGTTTCCAGTAAGATCATATCATGTCAATTCTGACAATGTTAAGTCACTCAATTTAATTAGGGTTTGCTGAATAATCGATCGCCCGCAAAGAACAAGTGCGATCGATATCCTCTAGCTCCATTTAAGATGA
>NZ_JAUBRP010000109.1:0-15043 GCF_036701935.1 Microcoleus sp. M2_D5
CCGCCCGTCCACTCATGACGGGCGGGACGCCCATCCCACAATAACAATTAAAATTATAAGTTATTTAATTCGCGATCCTTAGCTTTATTTACTCTACATTTTTGAGATCGCTTACTATTTTTCTCCCATTCAGCAAATAAGTTTGCATTTGCCCTTTACCTTTAATATCGATCTCGCCACGATCTTCAAATTCATATTTATCCTGCAGTAAGTCATAAGTATAGTGGCTGATTTGAATGCGGCCTGTTATGCCGTGAGATTCCATCCGGGAAGCTGTATTTACCGCATTTCCCCACAAATCGTAAATGAATTTTTTAGTGCCGATTACCCCCGCTACCACCGGGCCGCTATTAATCCCGATGCGGAGGTCAAATTTCGCGTCTAGCTTCACATTTAATTCCTTAATTGCTGCTAGCATATCCAGCGCCATTTCGGCGATCGCCTCTGCGTGGTCTGGACGCTCAATGGGAATACCGGCTGCTACCATGTAAGCATCCCCGATCGTCTTAATTTTTTCTAAGCCGTGCTTCTGGCTCAGTTCGTCAAAAGCTGAGAAAATTTCATTCAGCAAGTACACTAATTTAGTAGCGGACATGGTGGTAGAAATTTGGGTAAAATTCACCAAGTCAGCAAAAAGAATTGTTGCTTTTTCAAACTTGTCAGCAATCAAACCCGGTTCGTGCTTCAACCGAGTGACGATCGGTTCTGGCAAAATATTTAGCAGTAAACTTTCAGTTTTTTTCTGTTCTTTCCTGAGTGCATATTCCATCTGCCTGCGCTGAGTTATGTCGTGAAAAAACACAGAAATGCCGTCGTGAGAAGGAAAAACCCGCACTTCCAACCACACTTTTAAAGGACGATAATATTTTTCAAAAGCCACCCCAATTTGTTTGGCTACAGCTTCATGATACTCTTTATAAAAATCCGAATTCGTGAATTCGGGAAACTCTTCCCAAAAATTTTTACCGTAAAGTTCTTCCGGCGATCGATTCAAAAATTGCGCTGCTTTGTAATTGACGTAAGTAAATCGCCACTGGGGATCGAAAGCAAAAAAAGCATCGCTCATTGCTTCTAAACAATTGACAATTTGCTCGTCAGTAGAGCGGAGTTTTGCTTCTACTTGTTTTTGCCTCACCTGCGCGCGCTCTAATTTAGCCAGATTAATTCGCAACTCCATTTGACTAATAATTTGCCTTCCTAAAGTCCGCAGCGCTTCTAACTGTTCTGGGGAGAGATTACGCGGAATTGTATCTATCGCGCACAAAGTGCCGATCGGATAACCGTCAGGAGTTACTAGCGGGGCTCCAGCATAAAACCGAATATTTGGATCGGAAGTTACTAGCGGATTGCCGACAAAGCGATTGTCATCTAGAGTATTGGGTACAACTAGCAATTCGTTGGGATTTAAAATAGCGTGGGCGCAAAAAGCTAACTCTCTCGGAGTTTCTGGCGCTTCCAGACCGACTTTGGATTTAAACCACTGTCGGTTAGAATCTATTAAGCTAACTAAAGCAATCGGAGTGCCGCAAATATAAGATGCTAAAGCTGTTAGATCGTCAAAAGCTGCTTCGGCTTCTGTGTCGAGAATGTTGTAGCCGTGCAGTGCTTTTAGCCTCTCTTCTTCGTTGCTGGGCAAAGGTGCAGCTTGCATCGGAGGCCGCGAGGTTATAGGTTGGCGAACAATGCGTGGAAGTATTAGTGCTACGATTTTTCTGACTTGCGAAACCAGTTTTTTAACTAATATCGAAAGATTTCTTGGCCAACCTTTATTCATTTTTATCTTTTTTCACACCTGATAAAACTGCGTATGTGCGATCGAAACTCGGCTCAACTTACGTATTTACCGCAACTAACTCCTCAATCTGCAGAGCTTTTGTGGGCAATTCGCCTGTCAATACTTCTCTACCCTCATCGATGACAACTATATCATCTTCTATGCGTATTCCGCGAACATCTGCGAATTTTTCCAACTCCTCCCACTTAACAAAATCTTTATATTTGGCGCGATTTTCTGGGTGATTTAAGATTGCCGGCACTTGATAAAATCCCGGTTCGATCGATACCAGCATTCCAGATCGCAAAACTCGATTCAGCCGCAAAAATCCCAACCCAAACCGACTGCTTCTCGTTCTTCCAGCTTCATAGCCAGCCAAATCTCCTAAATCTTCCATATCGTGAACATCCAAACCAATTAAATGTCCGATACCGTGAACAAAAAACAGCGCGTGAGCGTCCATTGCTACCAAATCTTCAACATTGCCCCGCAAAATGCCCAAATCGACCAATCCTTCCGCCATAATCCGAGCAGCTAACAGGTGAATTTCTTGATATTCCACCCCCGGACTAATTTGATCGATACAAGCATCGTGTGCTGCCAAAACCACATCATAAATCGCTCTTTGAGTCGGAGAAAACTTGCCAGAAACCGGCCAAGTGCGAGTCACATCAGCCGCCCATCCCCTTGATGTTTCTGCACCGACATCTGCTAACAGCAAATCTCCTGTTTGTAGGGGATTGTGATAATGTTCGCTGTGCAGCACTTCTCCATGCACCGTCACGATACTGGGATATGCATAGGTCATATTTTTGGAGATGATGACACTTTCCATTGCAGCGCGCACCCCTGCTTCAATTTGAGCATTTCGAGTTGCCGCCATCCCCGCTTTGTGAGCTTCTACGGTGACAGCCGCAGCTTGACGCAATTCGGCCAAACTGGCTGCATCGTGGCTCAGGCGCAGAGATATAATTGCCTGAGTTAATTCTAGGTCAATTCCGGTTGGCGATTTGGGCGGTGCCAGAGGGCGATCGAGAATTTGAGACTGTTGCAACTGAGTCCAAGAATCCTGAAGTGCGATCGTTGCTGCATTTGTAGAGCGCGATTTCAATTCGGCCATTGGGAAAGCAGCATCAGCCCCAAATAGTTCGGCAATTTCTGCTCTTTTCGGCATTTCTCCGTGCCAAAGAGTGCTGCTAGCAGGTGCGTCATCTAAGAACAATTCTAATTTGCCCGATTCTAAGCGAATGGCAGCATTTTCTAAGGGCAAACCAGCAAAATATAGAAAGTGACTGCTGGCACGAAAGGGATAAGTAAGTGCCGGATAATTGCGAGGAATGCTGCGCCCCGACCATAAAATTACCGGAAAATTAATTAAACTGGCCAGTTTTTGCCGCCGTTGGTGTAGAATATTAGTTAACAAATCATCACCTTGTGTAATTGTCATGGGTAAAAACCTATAATTTTGAGTTGGGTTTACAGTCAGCCACAAGTTTTTGCATTCTCAGCATTAAAGCCCTAAAATTCTGACGGTCAATTTGGCAGCCATTTTTGAGAAAATTCTCATCTGTCACTTATTTTTTGCTAGCATTTATAGGCTGTCTTTTTTATAGTCTTTGTCGTCATCGCCCGGATGATGTGGTTAAGCAGTAAGCCTGAGCCACAGGCAGGAAAACCGGCTGAAAGTGCTACTTTGTAGGAAATTAGCATAATTATCACAACACCCGCAATGAGTCAAATTCCTTGGTCTGGTTTTTGTTGATAGGGTGACGTGAGCGATATCCTCTATTGACTGTTTTATAATTTAGACTTTAAAGTATAAGTAAAATTCACTGAAAAAACATGAAAATTTCTCATAAAGCTCCTCAAACTTCTGTGCAAGTACGCGACTGGCCGATCGCACATTTACCGGGATTGAGCAAGGAAAACCAATCTCAACTGGAAGAGTGCAGCATCACCACAACCGGACAACTAATTCGCCTGACGAAAACGCAAGCGGCGAAAGTGTTGCTAGCCAATCAATTACAGATTAACATTCAATATGTTAATAAATGGGTAGCGATGGCAAATTTGGCTGGAATTCCAAGTGTAGGGTGTCAGTATTGCGGGCTGTTACTGCACGCCGGCGTTGCTTCTCCGGCTCAATTGGCTCAAATGCCCGTGGAGAGATTGCACCAACAAGTTTTAAGGCTGCACGTAGCGACAATGCAGCGCAATGACTTGACTCCTTCAGTCGATCGCGTGCAAAAATGGGTTCAACAAGCTAGATTAGTCAGTAGTCATTAGTCATTAGTCATTAGTTAGTAGTCATTATTATGTCAATTCAAGTTTACGGAATCCCCAACTGCGGAACCTGCAAAAAAGCTTTCCAGTGGCTCAAAGATAGCGATGTTAATTACGAGTTCATTAACACAAAAGAACAGCCGCCGACTCGCGAAACAATCCAAAGCTGGGTAGCTGCTTTAGGTTTTGAACCCATGCGAAATACTTCCGGTCAATCTTACCGCGCTTTGGGCGATGACAAGAAAAATTGGACTAGCGAACAGTGGGTAGATGCTTTTGCTAAGGATGCGATGCTGCTGAAACGTCCTCTTTTCGTTAAAGATGGAACGGCTGTTTTAGTAGGTTTCAAAGAAGACGTAATTCGAGAAAAATTGGAGCTTTAAAATGGATGAGTTTAGCCTGTTGTTCGCCGCAAAAACTTAAGTTCGCCCACATCATCCGAGAAACCCCAACGCTCGTAAAACGGCATCATGTTCGGCAAACAATTAAGATAAAAATGCTCGACAGCTTGCAGTTTGGGATGACTTAAAACTGCATCCATCAACTTCGCGCCCAGTCCCATCTTTCTGTGTGTCGGCTTGATAATCACATCAAAAATCATGGCTCTGTAGACAAAATCGGTAATGACGCGGGTAATGCCAATTAGTCGATGGCTCTCATCGACAAAACCAATGATAACATCAGTTGCCGCCAGCATTTTCACAACATCTTCCCGCGTCCGCTTGTCGCTCCAAAACTCGTTTTTGTACAAATCCATCAAGTCGGAAACCTGGCTTTCAGTCAAAGTTTCGACAATTCGGTAATTATCCATTCGATCGGTCATACTCTACTTTACCGTAATCTAGTTTAATTGCGCGATCGGCTAAATCAAAATAGCGATCGTCGTGACTAATCACAAACACCGTTTTCCCCCGCCGCTTCAACTCCGGTAGCAACTGCTTGTAAAAAATATCCCGGAAAAACGGGTCTTGATCCGAAGCCCATTCATCAAACAAATAAATCGGTCTATCTTCCAAATACGCCGTCAGCAAAGCCAGCCGTTTTCGCTGTCCCTGAGACAAAGCCGTAGTTGACAAAACTCCATCTTTCACCTGAACTTTATTTTCCAAATGAAACTCTCGCAAATATTCAGCAGCCTGCTTGTCCAAATCGCGATTAGTCATCCCCAAAAGCCTTTCAAACAGATAAAAATCCGAAAAAATCGCAGAAAAATGCTGCCTGTACCACTCTCGATTTTCATCACTAATTCGCTGACCATCTAGGAGAATTTCTCCCGATTCAGGAACGTACAAACCAGTGATTAACTTAGCTAAAGTAGACTTCCCGCTGCCATTCCCGCCAATTATAAACACCAATTGACCCGGATGAAACTTCAAATTAAGCTCGCCCAAAATAAAATTGCTGTCTTCTTTTTCTCCCGGATAGCTGTGAATTACTCGATTTAACTCCAGGGTCTCCCACTGAGCCTTGTCAGGCAGTTTAACCGTTGAATTTATCTCAGCTTGACTTGCCAAAGCCAATCCCATTCTCTCTATCTTTTCCACCGAACTATTAGCACGAAAAAGCGCCGGCAACCTTTGCAAAATATTGTTAAACGGAGACATCAAATAGGTACTTGTCAGAATGTAAGCTGACAAAACTGAAGTAGAAACCGGCACAAATTTGGGTACAACAAATAACAGCAAACCCATCAGCATAAAAAACAGCAACTGCCCAACTCCCATCGCAACTGCACCAGTATTCAAAGCAGTCACGTTATAATCGCGAGAAGCATCAGCACTCCCCTGCAATTCTTCCGTAAAAAACTCTTGGCGGCGCAAGGAATGGAGTTTGAGTTCCTTAATTCCATCAGTAATACTGCGAAAATGCTTAAACAATATATCTTGTTCTTCTCTGGCTAAATCGAAGAATTTCCGCATTTTATTGAGCAACAACTGCACCGTGCCAATCGTCAGCACCAAAAAACAAAATACAACAACAAAAACAGTACCAGAAATCGTGCTTAAATAAGTTAAGCAGCCGACAACAACGGCGATATCAACACAGAGAAAAGGAATCAAAAATATAGTATTAGAAAGCGTTCCCACATCCTCTGTGAGAGTTGCCAACAAGCGGTTAGCGCCCAACTCTTCCAAGTTCCGCAAAGGAGTAGACAAAATGCCACGACTCAAACTCAGCCGCAGATTGTAAACAGCTTCTTGAGAAAGGTAGATTAACAAAAATTGGGAGATGATTCCGGCGACGAGAGCTAAAACTGCTAATCCGGCAAAATACCAGGCTAAATTCTGATTTGAATTGTCGCTGATGGCGCGGTTGATTAGAGCAATTAACATAGCGCTGCAACCGCCGCTGATTAAGCCTGTGAGTATGGCGATGGAAACATTTAACCAAGAAGCTTTTAACAGTAACCAAATTACATTCATCGTTTACCTCTATAATAATTATTATCTGCTTTCAAGAACAGGCAAGATGCCTGTTCCACAAAGATTTAATTTTCTTGTGGAACAGGCATCTTGCCTGTTCATAAAACGCTTATTGAGAAGGTTGCAACATCTCAAAGACAACCAGCTCATAAATATCGAGCATCGACATTTGCACTTCCACTGAAGCGAAGGAAACTATTGCTGATTCTCCCTCATATTCTCGAAACAACCATTCATTCGATTCTGTTTTAATATATTGTGCAACTAAAAACTCAGATTGATTGACTAACACATATTCACAGAATTCAGGGATCGATCGATAAAACCGAAACTTATCCTCCCGATCGAAATCCTTGGTAGACTTAGAAAGCACTTCCACAATCAGCACAGGATTGAGTATTTCATCTTTCCGTCCCTCTGTGCAAACTAATTCTCCTTCAACTACCATCACATCTGGATAAGTGCCGCGTCGATACCGAGGGATCCACAACCGCAAATCGCTCATAAATGGTCTGGCATTCTTTCCCCGCAAAGCAGATTTTAAGAACGCATAAATATTACCGATTATCTGGCTGTGATTAATACTACCACCTGTCATTTGTACAATTTCTCCATCGCGGTATTCATTTCTAAACTCAGCAGTTTCCTCTAACTTCCGGTACTCATCTGGAGTATAAAACTTTGCCTTACTTTGTACTAACATTGTTGCCTCTGTACTAACTTTTATCTGCGTTAATCCGCGTAAATCTGCCTACATCTGCGGTTGAAAATCATAATTAACAGTATATCACAACAAAAAAGAAACGCCCAACTGCAAAGAGTCAGGCGTTTTCCACTATTTTAAGAATCGGAAAAATCAATCCCGGCGAGACACCAAATTCGATTCAATTTTCGCACCCACAACAGGTTGCACATGGCTCAATGCCGACTGCAACATGGGAGTTTTGGTGATAGAATCATTAGCCAAATTAAACAAAGGATTCGACAAAATTCCAGCCAATGTTGTCGCCACCAAGGTGAGTACAACGCTGACTTGCAAAGGCCGCATTCCCTGAAGGTTCCAGCGAACTTCGGGATAATTTTTCACCGCGTCTGACATTTCTTGAGGTTCTTTTACTACCATCATCTTGACAACGCGGATGTAGTAGTAAATCGAAACTACGCTGGTAATTAATCCCAGAATAACTAAGCCGTAAAGTCCTGCTTGCCAGCCGGCCCAGAACAGATAGATTTTGCCGAAAAATCCAGCTAGGGGCGGAATTCCACCGAGAGAAAGCAGGCAAATACTTAAGGCTAAAGTTAACAGCGGGTCTTTTTGGTACAAACCGGAGTATTCGCTAATTTGGTCGGTTCCAGTCCGCAGCGAGAACAGGATGATGCAGGCGAAAGCGCCCAAGTTCATAAACAAGTAAACCAACAGATAAAATATCATGCTGGAGTAACCGGCTTCTGTTCCTGCAATCAAACCCAGCATTACAAAACCGGCTTGGGCGATCGACGAATAAGCCAAAAGCCGCTTCATGCTAGTCTGGGCGAGGGCAACCACATTTCCCAACACCATGCTGAGAATGGCTAAGGCCGTGAACACGAAGTGCCACTGTTCGATAAGTGCGGGGAAAGCAGTTGTTAACAAGCGGATTGCTAGGGCAAAACCGGCTGCTTTGGAACCGACAGAAAGAAAGGCAACAACGGGTGTAGGAGAACCTTCGTAAACGTCTGGAGTCCACTGGTGGAAGGGAACTGCAGAGATTTTGAAGGCGATGCCGGCGATCGCAAAAACCAAAGCAATCACCAAACCGAGAGATTGACCTTCATTCACGGTAGAAAGGTTAGCCGCGATCGCACTTAACTGAGTTTCGCCGCCCGACAACCCGTACAGCAGCGAAATCCCGTAGAGAAACACCGCCGAAGAAGAGGCCCCAATTAACAAATATTTCAAAGCAGCTTCATTGGAACGCGGGTCGCGTTTTGTGTAACCCGTCAGCAAATAAGACGAGATACTCAGAGTTTCCAACGAAATAAAAATCATCACCAATTCATCAGCGCCGCTGAGGAACATTCCCCCCAAAGTAGCGGTTAGTAAAATGCCGATGAATTCCGCTAAAGCAGTACCAGTTTGCAGTACATAGCGAACGGATATCAAAATAGTGACAGCCGCAGTCAAAGCGATAATGCCGCGAAACACTAAACTCAAGGCATCGCTGTTAAAACCGCCTAGAAACGAGATGGTATCCGTGTTATCCCACTGCAAACACAAAGCAGCGACGGCGGCCAGCAAACCCGCAACGGCAGCGTAGGGAGTCCAACCAGAGGAACTGCGGCCTACGATTAAATCGCCGACGAGAACCACCAAGAGGGTGATGATGACAATTCCCTCTGGCAAGATAGTTCCAGCATTTAGCTGGGCGGCAAGAGTAGCAAAATCCATATTTTCAGGCAGGTTGAGTAGTACAAGCCGCAAAGGCTGTAATGGGGTGTGAACTTGTAAAAATTCTTTACCAAACACAGATTGTAGCGGATTACAGCTTCGCGATCCCAGTTGGGCGGGTGTTTGTTGCCGAAGAGTTGATACTCGGTAGCGGTTTTGCATACATTGGCGGCCATTGTAGAGATTGCTGACAATTCCCGCATCCAGGATACCCGCCACGCGATCGATCCCTCCAGAAATAAAAAACCTGTATCCGATCGAGGAACCCCCGAATTTATCTGGCGCAAGTCAATTCTTCAATTCTTCAATTCTTCAATTTTTTAATTCTTCAAATTTAAAATCTAAAATCTAAAATCGCGCAATCGATTGACTGACTCGCTAAGTGCCGAAAAACGGCAGATTCTCAATGACTTCAACAACCGCCCCGACTACGAGAATTTCACAAACAGGCTGCAACTCGGTTAGGAGCGCGAATTAAATAACTTACAATTTTAATTGTTATTGTGGGATGGGCCTGAAAGCCCGTCCACTCATGACGGGCTATAAGAGCCCATCCCACTTTCTAGAGTGGAAGTTATTTAATTCTCATTCCTTAGTAGAATTGACAAAAGTGCGATCTGGCCAGCTTGTTCTAAATATCGCCACCGGAACAGGTTTAGGGGCGATGGCGGCTGCGGAGGTTGACGGATAGAGCGGGCAAAGCAGTTGTTAAAACAAAAAGAGCGATCGAAACAGGCTTTATTTGCAGCAAATACGTCACTGTTGGCTGGCAGCCAGTACCCAAATCTATAAGATATAGCTGTTCTCAAAGCTGATAACGCAGAGCGTAAATGTCGTTAAAGGTTGGTTAGCCGATCGTTGTCTCAGTCCCCCAGTTAAGGGATGCCCAATAATAAAAATGTAGGCACACTATCTATTAACCTTCATCTATCTTGCGTTTTTTTAGGTAGCTACTTAGAAGCTGGTTTGGGAACTGCAACGGTGGTAACACGGACATTCGGATCGATGGCGTCACCTTGAGAGTAAATATAATCAAATGCCGATCGATCTTTAAGCATATGTGCCCGCAAAAACAGGGCGCTCCAACGGGCGATCGTTTCAATACCCACGGCTCGCTCTAAGGTAGCAGTATTGCGATCGGGCATCGCACCAGGGGGGTTATTAACATCGGTAATGCCGAAGTGATTTGCACCCATAACAGCAATCAAAGCTTTAGGTGGTGTTTGAATTTGGTCAAAAGTGCCTTGAGCTCGATCGGGCAGGGCGACACCATCGATAGATCCTTGAATCAACGCCACTGCAATGCCATCATTAGCGATGGCGACAAATTCATTAGCAATGGGATTCCGCAAGTTAGCTCCAAAAAATGCACCTGCTAATAGTTCTTTCGGGCGGGTAAATGGCTCTTGACACAAATACAATTCTGGGAGACATTTGTTAGCAATCACCGATAACCCCACTGCACCACCAAAAGAATGACCCAATAAACCAAGGCGCTGCGTATCGATAACAGACGCGATCGGAGATGTGGGCTTTGTATTTTCGATCGCCATTTGAGACAAAACCGCCGCAATTTGCGAAGTTTCAGACGCCAAATTAGGCGGTGAAGTGGGATTGAAGGGCGAAGGCCGCAAATGGTTCGGAACGACCACCACAAAGCCGTACCGTGCCACATGGCTAGCGTAATCTGAATAAAATGATTTATCTACAAGCGCACCTTGCAATAAAAGCAGAATGGGAAAAGAGTAATTACCAGAATTAAGATCGGATGGTTTAGGATAATAAATATCAGCTAAATCGTTATTACCCGATATAGTCGTACTGTAAAAGCTAGTCTCTTTAAATGGCGGTGTATAATCGATTGTTGTCGCAAAAACTTTGCCACCAATGACAACAAACGCAGCAATTACACAAACAATAGCTAGGGTTTTTGCGGAAAAAATATCGGGGTTTAAATTCATCATTATTTTGGGTTTGAGAGTGCGTGCATAAGCTACTAAAAAAAAGCAAGTCGGCGACCCTTGGTAATTTAACGAGCGTTACCGAAAAACGTTTCCGACTCTGTGACAAATAGTAGGGGCGGGCTCACCAACAATACCAGCCAATAATTGACAATCTCAAAAACCCGCCCCGACCGGGATATTATGGTTAATCGATCGGACATGATATGACTCCTAAATAAGCTGTTCGGCATTTAAATGAGGATAGTAGAGTGCGGAGCGCAAATAAGCGTTTCCCATGTATAGTAAGTGTTCGCGAATGACGCACCTTACCTGGATCGTTAATGGTTTAAATGCTCCACAGCTTAAACACGATTCCCGATCTTACACCCTTTTTGAATACTTGAAATTTAGTGTGGCTTACAGCCCGACAAAATCTTCTTTATAAAAACCTTTTCTATAGTGGTAAATCGGAATTTCGATGGCCAATGTCGCCCCTTGAGCCTGTCTTGAAAGACAACGGAGTTTCCCCCCGTGGTTGTCCACTACAATAGTATAGCTAATCGATAACCCCAAACCCTTCCCTGTTCCCACTGTCTTCGTTGTAAAAAATGGCTCAAATATGCGTTCTTGAATATCTTCGGTTATGCCAGGGCCATTATCAGTAATATAAATACCCACTTGAAAGTCGGAGAGTAACTTCGTGCAAATAGTAATAGTAGGGATCGAGCTGCTATCATCTACATCATTTGCCCCAGGTTTTGGGGATTGCAACGCTTCAATCGCATTAGTCAGAACATTCATAAAAACCTGATTCATTTGCCCCGCGTAACATTCTATCTTTGGCAGATTATCATACTCTTTTACCACTTTAATTATCGTTTGCTCTGCTTCATCTTTCAGCCGATGCTGCAAAATCATCAGCGTACTCTCAAGTCCTTCATGGATATCCACCGCTTTTAACTCAGCTTCATCGAGTCGAGAAAAATTCCGCAGCGAGTGCACTATTTCTTCGATTCTGTCAGCTCCTACCCTCATAGAAGCAATTAGCTTCGGCAAATCATTCCTGAGAAAAGCGAAATCGATTGCCTCCAGTTGTTCCTGGATAGCTGCTGTGGGATTGGGGAAATCTTCTGCGTAGAGTTGCACCAGCCTCAGCAAATCTTCAGTGTACTCCCTTACGGGCGAGAGGTTCCCTTTAATGAAACTAATCGGATTGTTAATTTCGTGAGCTACCCCCGCTACGACATTCCCCAAACTTGACATTTTCTCGCTTTGGATGAGTTGAGCTTGTGCATTTTGTAACTGTTGTAGAGCCAGCTCTAGTTGTTGGGATTTATTCCGCTCTTTAGCCTCAGACTCCTGCAATCGCGCATTTTGCTCGTGCAGTTTTTTTTGCAAACGCTGAATAGTTAGTTGATTTTCGACACGAGCTAAAACTTCTTCTAAATGAAATGGCTTGGTGATGTAGTCTACTCCTCCTACAGCAAATGCTTTGACTTTATCCAACACTCGATCTAGGGCGCTCAAGAAAATAACTGGAATACCCGAAGTTCTGGCATCCGCTTTTAAATGTTGGCAAACTTCGTAGCCGTTCATCTGGGGCATAGAGATGTCGAGCAAAATCAAATCTGGTGGGGTAGAACGCGCTGCTTTTAATGCCATTTCCCCGTTTATTACGCCCCTAACTTTATATCCTTTGTCCCTCAGCATAGTCGATAAAAGACGCAGGTTGTCGGGGGTATCGTCAACCACTAAAAGATTGGCAACATGAGATGCTAATGGCTGGCTGTTCATGGGATAATTTGTTCGGTTAAGTCAGTAATTTTATCAAATCGAAAGTTGTTAGCCCAATCAGCGATGGTCTCCGGGAAAGACTTATTATATTCGGGGATTGTGGCGACTAAACTTAAAATCAGGTCGGCATCAGCATCGATAGCTGCTTGATGTAACTGTATCACCCACTCAGCAGGCATTTTCGCCAAAGTTGTCCTTAAATTTTCAGTTTTTTCCTCTGCTTTTACACTCAGGTCTTGACCCTCAAGCTGAGATAATGTAAAGTTCGGTAAATCTTCATAAATATACTGTACCCCTAAATGTTCAGCCATTTTGGCAAAAATCACTTCTTCTTGAAAAGGCTTGCTCACAAAATCGTCACAGCCTGATGATAAAACAATGGCTCGCTCTTCCTCAAAAGCGCTAGCGGTCAACGCAACAATCGGGGTAGCCTCATCTTGAATCTTGGCTTTAATTTGTCTGGTCGCCTCATACCCGTCTATCACAGGCATTTGCATATCCATCCAAATTAGGTGAGGTTTCCAAGTTTCCCAGATTCTAATAGCTTCTTGACCATTTACTGCTTCGCGCACCTCCAAGCCAAGCGGTTCGAGAAGATGAACCAATAGCAAACGGCTTTCCCATTTATCATCAACCACCAAGATGCGATATGAGGGTTGGTTCGGTTGTAAACCAATTACCCGCCTTCTTGATTGTCGAGGTTGAACTTCAGCCATCTTAGGGGAGCTAATTTGGATATCAAAACTAAAAATAGTTCCTCGATTCAAGGTACTGCTGACGGTAATGTCTCCTCCCATCAGTTGTACGAATTGTCGGCTGATTGGTAAACCCAAGCCAGTTCCTTCTTGAGATTTCCGACCCGCCTCAGTTTGTACAAAAGCCTCAAATAAAGAATCTACCTCAGTAGGATCAATGCCGTGACCGGTGTCTTCCACTTCAAACCTAATAGTCCGCAGTTCGTTGTCTGTGGGGGACTTTTGTTTCGCATTAATTGCTGCAACCCGGAGCGTTACACTTCCCTTCGCAGTAAACTTGATCGCATTTCCTAACAGATTAATCAAGACTTGACGCAATTTACTTTCGTCAGTATTTACATACTGAGGAATGTTAGAATTGATGTGCCAACAGAGCTGTAAACCTTTAGAATCAGCTTTTATTTTCAGCATTTCTTCGAGAGAATAGAGCAAATAATACAGGTCAAAGCTAGTAGGATTTAAGGTAATCCGACCTGCCTCGATTTTAGACATTTCCAGCACGTCATTAATCAGTGCCAGCAAATGCTCGCCAGAACGACTAATGATGCCTAGCTGTCCCTGCTGTATGTCAGAAAGGGATGAGTCTCTGGCTAACACTTGGGTAAAGCCGAGAATTGCATTGAGGGGAGTTCGCAATTCGTGACTCATTTTAGATAAAAATTCGCTTTTAGCCTGGTTAGCCGCATCTGCAACTTCTTTGGCTTGTTGTAAGGCTGCCTCTGCTTTTTTACTTTCCGTAATATCGCTTGCTGTGCCTGTTATTCCTAAAATATTTCCCTCGCAATCCCGCACTACAAGTGAATTAAACCGGAGATTGATAAGTCTACTATCTTTAGCTAATTGTATAGTTTCATACTGAAATACGGACTCTCCATTCAGCATACGTTGGAATATCTTTTTATTTTCTGGAAGTTGTTCAGGTAGCTGAAAATCACTAAATTTTCGCCCGATCATTTCTTTAGGCAAGTAGCCAAAAATATGTTTTACAGCAGCGTTGACGAAGGTATAACGCCCTTCGATATCAAGTGACCAAATCATATCCTGCGATGTTTCAACTAAGTCACGGTATTTAGCCTCGCTTTCTTTGAGCGCTTCTTCTACCCTTTGACGCTCGGTAATGTCGTTAGTGACTAACAGAATACACGCTTCTCCACCCAGCTCAATAATATCTGCTGATACCAGCATCTTCCTCACCTCGCCTGCGGCAGTACGAAAATCAAATTCCTGATTGCGAACCAGTCCTGATTCTTGCAATTGCTGTCTGTATCTGTCACATTCTTCTAAATTAACCCAAAGATTCAACTCAATTGGTGTAAAACCAATTACCTGTTCGCGAGAGTAGCTAAAAGTGCTGAGGAAACTGTCGTTCACTTCGATGTAGCGTCCATCTGCAAATCGGGCGATCGCGATCGGGTTAGGACTGGAACGAAAGGCTTTAGAAAACTTTTCCTCAGACTTGCCCAAGGCTACTTCTGTCTGCATTCTGACAGCAATTTCCTGTTGCAGTTCTTGGGTTCTTTCTATAACCTTACGTTCCAGCGTTCGCGAGTAGTCCCCTAATCGATCGTAAAGCTGAGCATTCTCAATGGAAATAGCAATTTGGGAAGATAAAAGTTTTAACAACTCAAGCCGATCCGTAGTAA
>NZ_JAUBRP010000110.1:0-14756 GCF_036701935.1 Microcoleus sp. M2_D5
CGTGCTTGGATGGCTCCGACAGACCAACCCCACGAAAACTTCATCTTCCCTGAAGAAGTTCTGCCTCGCGGTAACGCACTTTAAAAAAATCAGGATTTGGATTTCATATTCATTTAGTTTTTTTAAATTAATCTGAAATCCAAATCCCTACTCCCTGGCGCAGGCGCGGTACTCCCGCGCCCTACTAGGGAACAAAAAACCCAAAATCCAAAATCTAAAATCGTTGGAGGTTCTACCGGGTGGTAACGCTCTCTAATTCCTACGCAAGCGGTCGCGACCAAGAATCCTCCGGGTTCGCTTGGTGGTCTGGCAACGCTCGTTTGATCAATCTCTCCGGCAAACTGCTGGGCGCCCACGTCGCTCACGCTGGCTTGATCGTGTTCTGGGCCGGTGCAATGACTTTGTTTGAAGTCGCTCACTTTATCCCAGAAAAGCCCATGTACGAACAGGGCTTAATTTTGATGCCCCACGTCGCTACTTTGGGTTGGGGCGTAGGCCCTGGCGGCGAAGTCACTGATATCTTCCCGTTCTTCGTAGTCGGGGTTCTTCACTTAATTTCATCTGCAGTTCTCGGTTTGGGCGGCATTTATCACGCCGTTCGCGGCCCGGAAGTTCTCGAAGAATACTCTTCGTTCTTCGGCTACGACTGGAAAGATAAGAACCAGATGACCAACATCATCGGCTATCACCTAATTTTGTTGGGTGGCGGTTGCTTGCTGCTGGTTGCTAAGGCCATGTTCTTCGGCGGTGTCTATGACACTTGGGCTCCGGGCGGCGGCGACGTGCGTATTATCACGAACCCCACCCTGAACCCGGCTGTGATTTTTGGCTACTTGGTGCGCTCTCCTTTTGGTGGCGAAGGCTGGATTGTCAGCGTCAACAACATGGAAGACATCATCGGCGGTCACATCTGGCTCGGCCTGATTTGTATCGCTGGCGGTGTTTGGCACATTTTGACCAAGCCTTTCGGCTGGGCTCGCCGCGCCTTAATCTGGTCTGGCGAAGCTTACCTGTCTTACAGCTTGGGTGCTTTGTCCCTGATGGGCTTCATCGCTTGCTGCTTTGTCTGGTTCAACAACACTGCTTACCCCAGCGAATTCTACGGCCCGACGGGCCCGGAAGCTTCTCAAGCGCAAGCTTTGACCTTCCTGATCCGCGACCAACGCTTGGGTGCTAACGTCGGTTCTGCACAAGGCCCCACCGGTCTGGGTAAATACCTGATGCGCTCTCCTACTGGCGAAATCATTTTCGGCGGTGAAACGATGCGTTTCTGGGATTTCCAAGGCCCTTGGTTGGAACCCTTGCGCGGTACTAACGGTTTGGACTTGAACAAAATCAAGAATGACATTCAGCCTTGGCAAGCTCGCCGCGCGGCTGAGTACATGACTCACGCTCCTTTGGGTTCTTTGAACTCTGTGGGCGGTGTGGCGACTGAAGTTAACTCGTTTAACTTCACTTCTCCTCGTTCTTGGCTTGCCTGTTTCCACTTTGTGATGGGTTTCTTCTTCTTGGTCGGTCACTTGTGGCACGCTGGTCGCGCTCGCGCGGCTGTCGCTGGCTTTGAGAAGGGTATCGATCGCGAAAATGAACCAGTGCTGGCTATGCCAGACTTAGACTAATCGATCGAATGTATTTCTGATTTGATTGTCTAGTTGAAAAAGGCTCCTGCTTAACGGCAGGAGCTTTTTTTTGATCTAAAAATATCTCAAAAAGCTGCGGATTGTCGATCGACTGTTCTCCGAGCCGACTAGCAGCCGATCCAATCCTAGACGTAGAAACCCAGTTTCTGAGTTAAGGATCGCGAATTAAATAACTTATAATTTTAATTGTTATTGTGGGATGGGCTCTTATAGCCCGTCCTTAAAAGACGGGCTATAAGAGCCCATCCCACAAACTTGTGGAAGTTATTTAATTCTCATTCCTAACCTTCATCGGTGCGGGTGAATGACTCTACAAGTCTTGAAACTTGACAATTTTAATCCGTTGGGGTAAAGAGCTTGCAAGGCAGGCTCTACAAAGTTTATATTTAAAGTACCAAAGTTTTAATCCCACACAAAAGGAAAGTTGCACTGAAAAGTTGCAATTTTAAGGCAGATCGCTACAGGTGCAAAACTAATCGACGATCGCCATCAGGATATTTATATTTTATTAAATGGCTGTGCTTGCCGAATTTTTTAACAGGCACAAAACTTTTGGACCGCTTACTGTTATTGCTAGGAAAGCAAAAAATTAATAATGGACTCATTAAAGATCGAAAATGTCAAGGTGAGGTTCGATCGAGCAAATTTGCTCGAACGCATTGCCAACCGCATTCGCCACTCTCTAGAACTACCCGAAATTCTCAGCGCAACAGCAGCCGAAGTTCAATCCTTCTTGGGAACAGACAGAGTAAAAATCTACAAATTTCATAGCGACGGTAGCGGTGAAGTGATTGCCGAATCAATTAACGGCAACCGCTTGCCCTCCCTCTTGGGTTTGCATTTTCCAGCAGACGATATTCCCCCTCACGCCCGCGAACTGTTCGCCCAACTACAGGTGCGATCGATCGTCGATATAGATTCCGGGCAGCTAGGCCAAAGTCCGCGCCGCGAGGCGGTTTCCGGCCAACTGCTGCCCGACGAAATGTACATTCGTGCAGTTGACCCCTGCCACGCTGAATACTTGACTGCACTGGGCGTCAGGGCTTGCTTAGTAGTACCAATTTTTCACGGCGAAGAATTCTGGGGGTTGTTGGTATCTCACCACTCCGAGTCCCGGAGTGTGGCAGAAAACGAACTCCAAGGCGTTCAGATGGTGGCAGATCAGCTTGGCGTCGCCATAACCCAATCAACCCTCCTCGCCCGAGCGAGGGCGAAAGCTCAACGGGAAGCCGCAGTCAACCGCGTCGCCGCAGCCCTTAACTCCCAGCCGGCGATTGAACTCCAAACAGCTTTGATAGAATCGGTAGCAGCACTAGACGCCGCCGGCGGCAGGCTGTGCATTTTCGCCACGCCATTCATTTCCGACAGCAGCCCGGTTACGAATCTAGTTCCCTATTCGGATAACTCGACTGGCGAACTCACAGTCTACACTTGCGGCTCAGGGCCCAAGATGCCAATTTCGGCAAAATACCCGCAGGTTGAGCAATACAGCGTCTGGCACGAATATTTTAAATCCGGCGAGCAACAGGTTTGGGCAATTCCCGACTTGTACCAACTTAGCAGTTTGAGAAGCCTGCAACCTGCATTTCGATCGACCAAAATTCGCAGCATTTTAATCGTACCGCTCAGAACCCGCCAGCAAATATTCGGTTACTTGACCGTTTTTCGAGAAGAATTTGACACCGAAACTCTCTGGGCTAGACAGTTTGATAGCGACGCGCGGCTCGCCCAATCTCGGATATCTTTTGAAGCGTGGAAAGAATCAAAAACTGCCCAAATTCGCGAATGGAAGGGTGAAGAAATTGAATTGCTCCAAATTTTGGGCGCGCACTTTTCTAATGCTATTAACCACTACCAACTCTATCAACAAATAGAGGAACTTAACACAAATTTAGAAAATCAGGTGCAAAATCGCACCGCTCAACTACAGCAGTTGACCCAACAGCAGAGTGTGCTGTTTGAAGTGGTGGCTAAAATGCGGAAATCCCTCGACTTGAACAAAATTTTTAGCACGATGTCCCAGGAAGTGCGACGGGCTTTAAATGCCGATCGAGTGGCAGTTTACCGCTTCGATTCCGCATCAGAATTTAAGGACGGCGAATTCGTTGCCGAAGATGTTTTGCCAAATTTTGTGTCAGCAATGGCAGTCAAAGTGGACGATCGCTGCTTTGGAGAAAACTACGCCAATCTCTACTCTCAGGGGCGATTTCACGCCATGTCTGACATCAGACAAGCCGGACTGCAAGATTGCTTTCACAAAGTCTTGGAGCAATTTCAGATCAAAGCTACTTTAGTTGCACCGATTATGAAAGGCAACGACCTTTGGGGGTTGCTGTGCGTACACCAATGTTCGACTCCGCGCAACTGGGAATCTTCCGAAATTAAGTTTGCTACCCAAATTTCCGCTCAGCTAAGCATCGCTTTAGAACAAGCAGATTTGCTCGCTCAAACTCAGCAGCAAGCAGTTGACTTGCAGCGGGCAGCAGAGCAGGAGCGAATACTGTTTGAGGTAGTTGCTAAGATTCGACAATCTCTCGATTTAGATACAATTTTTCGTACTACAACTACAGAATTGCGACGGATATTAAAGGCAGATAGAGTTGGCATTTATCGCTTCGATCCTAGTTTAAATTTTAATGAAGGCGAATTTATTACCGAAGATGTTTTGCCTGGTTTTTCTTCGGCAATGAATGTAAAAGTTTGCGATCGTTTCTTTAGCGAAAACTATGCAAAAAAATATAGCCACGGACAGATACAAGTGCTACCAGATATCGAAAATGCTGGACTTTCCGACTGCCATGTTGCTCTTTTAGCTCAATTTCAAATTAGAGCTCAGGTGATTATGCCGCTGATGAATGGCAGCGAACTTTGGGGTTTGCTGTGCGTGCACCAGTGCAGCGGTTTGCGCCATTGGAACACTTCGGAAATTCAGTTTGCTACGCAAGTTGGAATTCAGTTGAGCGTAGGATTAGAACAAGCAGATTTGTTGGCTAAAACGCGGCAGCAATCAGTTGATTTGCAGTGGGCATCCGAGCAACAGCGGATACTGTTTGAAGTGGTGGCTAAAATTCGAGAATCTCTCGATATCAACGCGATTTTTAATACTGCTACTCAAGAAGTTTGTCAGTTTATGCAAGTCGATAGAATAGCGGTTTATCGCTTAAATCCTGATTTTAGCGGTCAATATATTGCCGAGTTTGTAAAAAATGGCTGGATAAAATGGGTAGGGGAAGGTATCAATACGGCTTGGCAAGATACTTATTTGCAGTCAAACCAAGGCGGCAAGTATCTGAACAATCAAACTATAGCCGTTGACGATATCTATCAAGCTTGTCACTCGGAGTGTAATGTCGGTATTTTAGAGCAATTTCAGGTGAAGGCTTATGCGAGCGCGCCGATTTTTGTAGGACAAGAACTTTGGGGTTTGCTGACAGCATATCAGCATTCTGCGCCCCGCTGTTGGGAAAGTTCAGAAGTTAACTTTTTAGCTCAGATTGCCAATCAGTTAGGCGTAGCCATCCAACAAGCCGATTTGCTCGCTCAAACCCGACGCCAAGCAGAACAAATCGCTCAAAGTTTAAAAGATTTGCAGCAGACTCAAGCTCAATTGATTCAAACTGAAAAAATGTCTGGTTTGGGGCAACTGGTAGCCGGGATTGCTCACGAAATTAACAATCCGGTTAATTTTATTTACGGCAATCTCAATCACGCTAGTGAATATACTGCTAGCTTACTGAGCTTGCTGGAACTTTACCAGCAGCAATATCCAGGTGATAGTCCTGAAATAGACAAATTGAGTGAAGATATTGACTTAGAATTTCTGCTAGAAGATTTGCCAAAATTGCTATCGTCAATGAAGGTGGGAGCCGATCGCATCCGTCAAATAGTTCTGTCTTTAAGGAATTTCTCTCGTCTTGACGAAAGTCAAATGAAGGCGGTTGATATTCACGAGGGCATTGACAGCACGCTGTTAATTTTACAGCACAGGCTGAAATCTAATGCGGACAGTGCAAACATTGTGCTAGTGAAAGAATACGGCAGTGTGCCTCGAGTAGAGTGTTATGCTGGACAGTTGAATCAGGTATTCATGAATGTAATTGGGAATGCGATCGATGCTTTGGAATCGCACAAGTTGCGCGCCGGTCAATCTGTAGTTCCTCAAATCAAAATTTCAACTGCTGTCGGTCAACTTAACGGTACTATTCCTAGCGCGCTGATTCGGATTTCTGATAACGGTACCGGAATTTCGGAATCTATGAGAAAACGCATATTTGACCCTTTTTTCACGACTAAGCCAGTGGGCAAAGGTACTGGATTGGGACTGTCAATTAGTTACCAAATTGTGGTAGAGAAACACGGCGGTGTTTTACAATGCAATTCGGAATTGGGGAAAGGTACTGAGTTTGCGATCGAGATTCCGCTTCGACAGCAGTCATTAGTCATTAGTCATTAATCATTAAGCTGTTCGGCATTTAAAGGGCTTGCGTAAGGTGCGTCAGCATCTAAGGTTTTCCGTTTCAGCGTAAGGGTTCGCGAATGACGCACCCTACTAGCCTCGTTACTGGTTTAAATGCTCCACAGCTTATTGTAAAATCCTGCCAACAGTCAACAGTCAACAATCACGGACGCTGCAACCATAGTTGATATAATTCATCTGCGTTAATCTGTGTTTATCTGCCCTCATCTGCGGTAAAAAAAAGAGAATGTATTAACCGCCCCGGACAAGGGATTGACGCTAATTCACGCAGATGCAGGTGCGATCGCATAGCCCGGTTGCGGCATCCCGTGTGACAGTTTCCTAAGTCCTGATGCCAAAAGATGCCTATTTAATTGACTTTCATAGATTAGTTTCCCTCTTTTGTAGCTCTTGTTGGAGAGTATTCTTGACACGATCGTACTCAACCTCGATTTTAGCCAATAGGGTTGAGGCTCGATCGAGTTCACCAGAGGTACTGATGACTTCTAGCGTGGCACAAAGGTGGGCCAGAGGAGCCGCGCTTAGGTTCGCACTACTGCCTTTGAGGGTATGAGCCGCTTGGTTTAGGGTTTGAGTATCCGCTTGAGCGATCGCTAATTTCATAGCTTGTAGCAACTTTACGGCTTCCTCAAAGTAGCAGTTAGCTAGCAAGCTCAAAATCTCGGTTGAATTTTGATCGATGCTGCTACAGAAGGCTTGCAGTTCTGTAATGTTAACCGCTGGCCTATCAATTTTTGGCTTGTTACTATCTAATTCCTCCTTTTGGGCCCGCTGCGGTGCCGGGTTGGGTGGACACTGACTCAGCGCTTGGTTGAGAGCCTCTAGTCGAATTGGTTTACTGATATAGTCATTCATGCCAGCATCAAGACAAACCTGGCGATCGCCCTGCATGGCATTTGCCGTCATTGCAATAATCCAGGGACGAGTATCAGCCGGCCACTCCTGGCAAATACGACGGCTGGCTTCTAGTCCATCCATCTCTGGCATTTGTACATCCATCAGCACTACATCATAAGGCTGGCGGTGCAGGGCTTCCAAAACTTCTAATCCATTGGCCGCAATATCAGCCCGGTATCCCAAACGTTCTAACAGCAGCAGTGCCACCTTCTGATTTACCAGATGATCTTCTGCTAAAAGAATTCGCAGTGGGAGTCTCTGGGCCAGTTTCATATCATCCTGAACAGATATAGAAAGTTGTTGTTGAACTTTTTTCGGTTGAGCTTGTAGTACATGGAGCAGTATTTGATAGAGCTGGGATTGTTTGATAGGTTTGCTTAACAAAGCGGCAAAGTGGGTGGAAAGCGCTGAAGAACTCGCTTCTGGGTAGCCCATTGAAGTCAGCAACACTAGGGGTAAACGGTGGCACTTAGGATGCTGGTGGATGGCTGAGGCAAGTGTGAGACCGTCCATTTGTGGCATTTGCATATCTAAAATAGCCACATCAAAGGTTTCTCCAGTCTCAAGCCAGTTGAGCGCTTCGACAGCCGATTGGGCAGCCAGACTCTGCATCCCCCAAGTCTCTGCTTGCAACGTCAGAATTTGTCGGTTCGTGGGCTGGTCATCCACGATTAATAAACGCTTGCCAGATAGTTCTGATACCATTTCCATCGGTTCCGCTAACTCAGTAGCCACAGAGGATGCCACAATCGTGAAGTAGAACGTAGAACCCATTGTGACTCGATTAAGGTTAGCAGCTTGCCATTTTTGTGAAGGGGTTCCTCCGACGTGGCCGCGGCTTTCAACCCAGATCGTGCCGTTCATCCTGTCAGTAAGTCGCTTACTAATCGCCAAACCTAAACCAGTCCCTCCATACTGCCGAGTCGTCGAAGCATCTACTTGACTAAAAGACTTGAACAGTCGATCGAGCCGATTGGCTGCAATACCAATGCCTGTGTCTTGAATGGCAAACTGGATTTCATACAAGCTTTCTGACAAGTTCCCTGGCTCAGAAATTGTTTCGTCAGAATCAACTAGAGAGGCTTCTACGGAAATGGTAACTTCCCCAGTTTCAGTAAACTTAATCGCATTGTTGAGCAAGTTAACTAGAATCTGACGCAGACGGGTGACATCACCCAAAATCAACTTAGGAGTCTGGGGCTGGATGAAGTAGCCCAACTCAATATCCTTCTCATCTGCTTTAACTGCAAGTTGGTCGATCGCACCTTCTATGCAATCTCTCAAGCTCAAGGGATGCTTTTCTAGCTCCAGTTTGCCCGACTCAATTTTGGAGAAGTCCAGGATGTCGTTGATGATACTCAGGAGGGTATCCCCACTATTGCGAATCGTCTCGATAAAGTCTCGCTGTTGAGCCTTGAGTTCTGTATCCAGCAGTAATCCCGTCATACCAATAACCGCATTCATGGGAGTGCGAATTTCATGGCTCATCATCGCCAGAAACTCACTTTTGGCTCGGTTCGCAGCTTCTGCTTCCCGTCTAGTTTGCTCCAGGGCAAAGTTTTTCAGAGTTAATTCTTCTCGTTGTCGAGTTTCTTGCTCTAGTAATTGGGCTTGAGCTAGGGCAATTCCTACTTGAGCCGCCACTGATTCTAGCAACTCGATTTGATCGGTAGTCCAATGACGGTAGCGATCGCACTGGTGCAAACAAATGGCACCATTCGGTTCTCCTTGGTAAGAGGTTCGCACTGCTAATGTCGATCTCAATTTGAGACTGGTACAAATTGAATGAGCACAGATGAGCAATGATTCGCAGTAGACATCCGGGGAGGCGATCGCTTCATCTTGAGCTATCAACCGTTTTGTATAAGCAGGACTGGCCGACAAAATATCATGCTCCCCGCTGGGGGAACATCCCACTGCTAGATACTCTGCAACGACAGGAAACTGAGGCAGTGGATTGTCCTGGTATGTGCTAATTAAGCAGCGACTCACCCCAAAAGTTTGCCCAATCTCAATAGCAGCCGTTGCAAATATCTGCTCAGCATTGAGGCTTTGACGAATTTCTTGGGTAATTTGCTTCAGGAGTAGGGCTTTTTGCAACTGTCGCTGTAGTGCTTCTTCTGCCTGCTTGCGATCGCTAATATCCTTCATGAAGCAGTGATGCCCGACAAACACATTTTGCTCGTCATAAGTAGACACCATCACCACTTGTTTATAGAAGCTAGAGCCATTTTTTCGCATTCCCCTAGCTTCGGCTTCGACTCTGCCCTCTCTCAACATTTGCTCGTAAGCAGCCGCCATCTTCTCAACATCTTCAGGATGAACGGTTCTTTGCCACTCCATCCCTAGCATTTCCTCGGGCTGATATCCACAGATGGCAGCATAAGTAACATTGACAGAGATATAGCATCCTTGAGGGTTCAGCCGAGAAATGCCTGCCACGGCATTTTCTAGCGCCGCACTCATTTGTTGCAGTTCCGCTTCGGCTCGTTTGCGATCGCTAATTTCAATTAGAATGCAACCCACTGCTATAGGATGCTCTGCATCCTTGAAAATGGGAAAGTGAGAAACGAGCCAGTAGCGCTGGGCACCCGTTTGACTGGTTACTGCTGTGCTAATTTCTAAGTTTATGGAAGGTTTTCCTGTGGTTAAAACCTGTTGTAACAGTGCATTTACACTAGGAGCAAATTCCCTCAATATCTCATCGGTTGTCTTACCTAAGTGAGCCTCCACAGAGAGGCTATTAATTTCAGCTAGTGCCTCATTGATTTGTAAAAATCGAAACTGCCGATCGTGGATACACAGCCCCACCCCTGCTAGGGATGCTCCTTTAAAGAAAGCATTCAATAATTGCTCTCTGGCTTGAATTTCCTGCTCTAACTGTTTGCGGCTGGTAATATCGCTGTGAGAACCAGTCATACGCACAACTCTGCCCGCTTCATCCGAAAGCGCTTGCCCTCGAGCCAAAATCCACTTGTAGCTTCCATCCTTGCAAAGCATTTGAAATTCTGTAATATAAAAGGGAGTTTTGCGCTGAAAGTGCTCTTGAATTGCTTGCATCACCCATCCGATATCGTCGGGATGAACTCGTTTACTCCATTCATCTAAGTGATTTGGGATTTCATGCTCCTGGTAGCCCAACATCTCTTTCCAGCGAGCCGAGAAGAATACTTCATTGGTGTTGACGTTCCAATCCCATACCCCATCATTGCTACCGCGCAGGGCGAGTTCCCACCGCTCTTCACTCGCTTGCAGAGCGACTTCTGCCTCATGCCGTTCAATTTCACTACCAATCCATTGAGCCATCAGCTTCAGTAATTCCACATGGGCAGATTTAAAGCTGCCTGGACGGGGAGACTTACTAGAAAAGCTGAGGGTACTGTAGACTTTGCCTGCAACTAACACTCGTGTTCCAATATAAGCTTCCATGCCAAGGGCAATATAGGCACGATGGTAACGCCATTTGGAGGTGCCTATATGTTCGATGGTTAGGGGTTCATTTGTGTCTAAAGCTTCACAGCACAAAGTTTCCTTAATATCAAAAACATCACCTGGTTTCAGGACTCGATCGGGCGATCGCGCCACCATCACCTCATAACGATTATCTTGCAAGCGAGCCAAGATGCCACTTTCGAGCCCAAAATTCTGACATCCCATGTCAATCAACGCTTGGATGCGCTGCTCAAAATTGAGATTTTTGGTAGCAGAGACTTCATATAAAGCTCGTATCGCCGCCTCTCTTGTTCTTAGTTCAGCTTCGGCTTGTTTACGTCTCTTAATTTCAGCTTTCAGAGAGAGATTGATTTTGGATAATGTTTGTGTTCGTTCTTGAACCCGCTGTTCTAATGTAGCGTTGGCGTGTTTAATCTCCCTAAATTTTTGATTGAGCACGATTCCCATCAATTGAAAATTTCTAGCAAGCTCATTGATTTCTGTAACAGAGCTATGTTTCCATTCAAATGTTTCTTCTGAAAGCTTGTTGGGTAAGTCAGTAGTCGCAATAGCTAAATAGGATAATGGCTTTACCAGTCGTTCGCTCACCAGCGTGGCAAACAAAAATGCCAACATTGTGATGACGAGTAGAATGCTAAAGTCAGCCTTGTAACGATTTTGTAATTTTTTTACATAGGGAGCGGCTGGAATTTCTAAGCGTACTCTCCAGTCCAGCTCTGAGCTAATTGTAAATTCCTCTATATACAGAGAGTTTTTCCAACGGATCATCGGATTGTTGCCATTGCTAGGAAGCCACTGCTGCAAGGTTCCCTCTAAGGTGCGAGTGCTGCCTTTCTTTGACTCCTCAAGACGGGTCCAAAGCTTTTGGTCGGATTGATTGCTCGCAATGATTCGGTTGTTTTGATCTAGCAATGTAATGCGAACTTTCTGATTGTTTCTCTGGAAAATGTATAGAGATTTTATCTTGCTCAGTCCTAATGAACCGTGGATAACTCCAATAAAACGACCTTGAACTTGCAGGGGAACATTCAATCCTACATGAGGTTCATCCATTAATAAATCTTGGTGGATAGAAGTCATCCAAGGTCTCGATCGCTCTTGAGCCAGGGTAATCAGATATTTATGTTCCCTGCTTTCTTCGAGCAACCGCCGACGGGTTGGATTAAAAAAAGAAGAAGCCGCTAAAATTGTTCCCGATTCATCGGCAGCATAAATTTGGTCAAAATCTGGCAACAACTGCTCGATCAGGCTAATTTGTTTTTGTAGCTTGTCGGATGATTTAATCCCTGTATTAGCAGCAGTGGTGGCTTCAGGTATGAGCGATTCTTCAGCTAATGTATTCAAAGCTAAGAGATTTCGCTGATGCCATCTAGATATGGCGCTAGTGATAGTTTTTGCGTTTGTTTGTAACTCCGTTTGCACTGTGGTTTGGATTTGACTAACAAAGTACCTACCATCAAAAACTAATAGTATCACTCCTGGAATAAAAACAAAAGCTACCAATAAATGAAAAATAGTTTGTTGTAAACAAATAGCGATATATTTTGAACCATTAATCCACCGATAAATCGGCGCATAGGAAATGATTAAACTTGCAATTAAGGCATTAAAAATGCCGTTTACTGCTTGTTTGCACATAACGAGGATAGCCTGATTCGCATCCATCTGCATCATTTGACCGTAGAAAAGCCAAACGAGGGGCATTCCAATTAACAACCAGTAAATTCCATCGAATAACAGGATATTTGGCTGTTTGCGATTCTTGCAAAGAAACCCTACAAACAGAGTCTCCATTACCAAAATAATCGTGGCGTATGGATGATGCCAAATGATATAAGTATAGCTGCCTGCAATTAGACCAGCCAAGCCTCCCCAGCCCCAGCCGAAGTAATAAGTAATAATTAGTATGGGAATACTGCCAAAGAGGAAATCAACCCCAAAGAAAAGAGACAAATTGCAATGGTTGCCCAGAAAACCTGCAGCCGTGAGAAGGGCGATCGCACCAAACCATCTTTGATCACGCACTCAGATCGACCCTCCCATAAAATTCTATAATTGCTACTTGCTGAATATGAACTGATTCTGATAAAAAAGCTTCGTAGAGGCACTCTCGTTATTTCCCTGACAGTTTCCATGAAGGTCGCAGAACCGCTTATTTAGGCTTTAAGACTAAAATCAAGGCTTACTCATGTAAGAGTTGAGTTCTCGAACGAATTTTTTAATATGATTCACGAACCAATCTAGCAATTGTTCATTAAGCTTAATGACTGACGAAAGGATCCACCCTTTGATTTGCAGCTCTTGTTTAACTTCACTCAGTGCTTTAATAAATTTGGTATGCGCCGCTGCATTGTTAGATGCAACCGGGCATTTGTATCTTTGGCTAAAAAAATCTTCAAACTCGAATTTTTGTGCTGTGTACAAGTCTAAAAAATCTACAATACCTTTTATTTCTTCCTTGCCACAGTTTGCCAACATGGGATTCACTAAAGTATTGAGTTGCTCAATCAATTGTTTATGGTAGTGGCCAATCTCTGGACTACCAATTATTAAGTAATCCTTCCAAATGACGAGAGGCATAGTTTTTACCCTTATGATTTAACGGGTGAATTCATTAACTGTATGAATCTTGGTGCAAAAAGTATTGCGACCTTTCTCTTTGGCTTGATAAAGTGCTGCATCGGCAGCAGCTATTAAAGTTTCAGGCCGACTCTCTTGGGTAGGAATCACGCTGGTAATACCGAAGCTGAGCGTAATGCAATGATGCGGAGAACTCTTATGGACTATTGCTAAAGCTTGGATGCGATCCTGCATTTGCTTAACGATTTGGACGGCTCCCTCAACCTCGGTGTCGGATAAAATCACTACAAATTCTTCACCTCCATAACGTGCTACTAAATCTCCAGCTCGATTAATACTGCGATTGAGAGTTGCCGCAACTTGCTTTAAACATAGATCCCCTGCTTGGTGTCCATAAGTATCGTTGTAAGGCTTGAACAAATCTATATCACACAAAATCAGTGACAAAGGAGTTTGCTGCCTCGTCATGCGTCGCCACTCCTCCTCTAGCTGTTGGTCAAACTGACGGCGATTGGCAATCTGAGTCAAACCGTCAATTGACGCTAGGTATTTTAATTGTCGATTGGCGGCTTCTAGCTGTTTGTAAAGTAGGGTTTGTTGCTGTTGCAAATGGAATTGCTGAATCAACCGTCGTACTCTCTGTCGCAGAACAGCCCAGTGAATCGGCTTCGTGATATAGTCAGCCGCTCCCGCTGCAAACGCTCGATCGACAGATTCTTTGTCTTCTAAGCTAGTAATCATCAAAATAGGTGGGCGATCGCTCTCTGGCACTTCAGATAATTTTTGACAACAAGTAAAACCATCCATAGTCGGCATCACTGCATCTAGCAGGATCAAGTCTGGATGTACTTCCTCATAAGCTGCTAGCCCTGTCAACCCATCCGTAGCTTCGGCCACTCGGTATTTTTCCTTCTGTAAATACAGTCGAAGTTGTAAACGCATCAAGGCATCGTCATCCACAATCAGAATTAGAGAGGACGGTTCCGTAGATGGGTTAGTTGAAATGGCTGACTCTTCTAATGATTGATACATACGTCATGGTGTATCTCAAGCTTTGGAAACATTCTAGCCTAGCATATTTTGAGCTTGGCATGGAAAGTTAAAAATTGACCAATATGTCATAAATTATACACCAGCTAAGCGGCCGCAACAAAATTATCTGCAGTGTCGGGTTTGTTAAACTAACAGCCACAGTCTACTTAAAATTTATCGCTTTTTTTGGGCATATAAAGTCTGGTAACTTGCGCTAATTTTTGTAAATATCTAATTATTCTTGGGGGCATTAAACATTTTTTACAAAGTCGAGCGATCTTTGACGAACGATCGCCTGTTATCTCGCGATCGCCCGCGGGATAATATGCTATATTTATCAACTTAATTCAGCCTTTTTCAGGTGCATCAAATTCGTACCTCATCTTTGAGCGATCGTCCGAGCTATTTTTGGGGAATACATCTGATGGTCACACGAGCGCGTATAGATTCGCCCTTGGTTGAGCGTTTGTTCGCACCAGACAGCTCTGACTGCAAAAAAGCGTAAGCTTTGTTAAGAAACATTTATAGCGTTTTGCGCGCTCTCGGATAGGTTGTTTCTGTTCTTTCTCCCCATAATCGCCCCAGATAGTGTCTAAGGATCGCGAATTAAATAACTTATAATTTTAATTGTTATTGTGGGATGGGCGTCCCGCCCGTCCTTAAAAGACGGGCGGGAC
>NZ_JAUBRP010000111.1:0-14679 GCF_036701935.1 Microcoleus sp. M2_D5
GGATGGGCGTCCCGCCCGTCCTTAAAAGACGGGCGGGACGCCCATCCCACTTTCCGTGTGAAAGTTATTTAATTCTCATTCCTTAAAAGAAAAAGTTAAAATCTAAAATCTAAAATCTAAAATCTAAAATCTAAAATTGATATGACTAATAATCAACCCGAATGGCAGCGATTGCAAAAAGCTCTTTCAGTAGAAGCCGATCGCGGATTTAACGACATCCAAGGCACTCAATACCGCTTCAGCGAGTTTCTGGGCTTGAGTTTGAGACAGTTGGCAGGTTCGGTGGTGGCTTCGGCGCGCGATCGAGCTAGGCAACTAGCCGCTGAATTTGACATCTACCCTCAGAAAGATATCGAAGGACGCCAACATTCGATCGCCATTACGGTCAGTTTTCTGAGGCACATGGAGCAAGTTTGGGAACAAGAAACTCGCCACCAGCTTGAACTTGCACGACAAGTCAGACCCGCAAACCCTCCAGAAGCAACCGCCCCAGCCGTTTCCGTTCCCCGAACTGCACCCCTGAGTTCAGCACCCCCACCGCCCAGTCTGACTCTCGACCAACAGTTAACCCGCGTCACCGGCATCGGCCCTGCCAACGGCAACCGCTTGGTAAAACTGGGTTTATACACTGTATATGACTTGCTTTACTACTATCCCCGCAACCACATCGACTATGCAAAGCAAGTGCAAATTCGCGAGCTAGTAGCCGGGGAAACTGTCACTTTAATCGCTGAAGTAAAGCGCTGCAATTGCTTTTCTAGCCCGAAGAATAAGAAGTTAACCATATTAGAAGTAATTTTAAAAGACCGCACCGGAGAGATAAAAATTAGTCGTTTTTTTGCAGGCCCTCGCTACAGTAATCGCGGCTGGCAAGAATTCAAAAAGCGCGAGTATTGTACGGGTGCGGTGCTGGCAGCTTCCGGGTTGGTGAAGCAGGGTAAATATGGAATTACTTTAGAAAATCCTGAGTTAGAAGTATTAGACGACTCCGGCGGTGCGATCGAATCAATGAAAGTCGGCCGCCTGATACCAGTTTATCCGCTGACGGAGGGGGTGGATGCCGGTTCGGTGAGGCGATCGATTTTGGCTGCAATGCCGGCGGCGAAAATGTTGCCAGAATCGCTACCAGAGGATTTGCGCGAGCGTTACGGTTTAATGGGTTTAGCCGATGCCGTGACTAATATTCACTTTCCCCTCGATCGAGATTGTTTGGCCGCCGCCCGCCGCCGCTTAGTTTTTGACGAATTTTTCTACCTGCAATTAGGACTTTTAAAGCGCCGCCAAACCCAAAGAAAAGCTCAAGCTAGTGCAGTCATCCTTCCTACTGGCAAATTGATCGAACATTTTTATGAAATCTTGCCTTTTGCCTTGACTAATGCTCAGGAAAGAGTCATCAATGACATCCTCAACGATTTAGCTTCGCCGCAACCGATGAACAGATTGGTGCAAGGCGATGTCGGGGCCGGCAAAACAGTAGTAGCCGTCGTGGCAATGCTAGCAGCAATTCAATCCGGCTATCAAGCCGCTTTAATGGCGCCGACTGAAGTTTTAGCAGAACAGCATTACCGCAAATTAGTAGGTTGGTTTAACTTGATGCACTTGTCTGTCGAACTGTTAACTGGTTCGACAAAAGCAGCCAAGCGCCGCGAAATTCACAACCAGTTAGAAACCGGAGAATTGCCCGTTTTAGTGGGAACTCACGCGCTGATTCAAGATACGGTGAATTTCCATAAATTGGGTTTGGCGGTAATTGACGAACAGCACAGATTCGGCGTGCAGCAGCGCGCTAAATTGCAGCAAAAAGGTGAAGCTCCCCACGTTTTGACGATGACGGCAACTCCCATTCCCCGGACGCTGGCGCTGACGCTGCACGGGGATTTAGATGTGAGTCAAATTGATGAACTGCCCCCCGGCAGGCAGGCGATTCAAACAACTGTACTGTCTGCCAAAGAACGCATTCAAGCTTACGATTTGATTCGGCGGGAAGTGGCGAGCGGGCGTCAAGTTTATGTGGTGCTACCGCTGGTGGAGGAGTCGGAAAAGCTGGACGTGCGATCGGCAATTGAGGAACAAGATAAACTGCAAAAAAGTGTATTTCCTGAGTTTAAGGTGGGTTTGCTGCACGGTAGAATGAGCAGTGCCGACAAAGATGAAGCAATTTCTAAGTTTAGGGACAAAGAAACTGATATTTTAGTATCTACTACTGTCGTAGAAGTGGGAGTAGACGTGCCGAATGCAACGGTAATGCTGATTGAAAATTCCGAGCGTTTTGGACTGTCGCAACTGCACCAGTTGCGGGGTCGAGTCGGTCGGGGCAGCAACCGTTCTTATTGTTTGTTAATGCCCGGTTCCAAAACTGGGGAAGCCATGCAGAGAATGAAGGTTTTAGAACAATCTCAAGATGGTTTTTTTATTGCGGAAATGGACATGAGATTGCGCGGGCCGGGTCAGGTTTTGGGAACTCGGCAGTCGGGCTTGCCGGATTTTGCGTTGGCGAGTTTGGTGGAGGATCAGGAGGTTTTGGAGTTGGCGAGGGCGGCGGCTCAAATGGTAATTGAAAATGATGAAAGTTTGAATCAGTGGCCGGTGGTGCGGGATGAATTGGAGCGGAGATATCAGCGGATGATGAGCGGGTCGATTTTGACTTAGGAATGAGAATTAAATAACTTCCACAAGATTGTGGGATGGGCTCTTATAGCCCGTCCACTCATGACGGGCTATAAGAGCCCATCCCACAATAACAATTAAAATTGTAAGTTATTTAATTCGCGCTCCTTAGATAGTTTTGGACGCAGCAACGGTGTTTTTAATAATATTTTGTAGGGTCGGGTTAAGCGAATATCTATCACAGCCGGCAGTTTCTTGCTGCACTCGCGCGCCCTCTCCCCGTAGGCTGATTTATTTGTACCTACCTATTTAGGATCGCGAATTAAATAATTTACACAAGTTTGTGGGGAGTAGGGGGCCCTAGCGTCCCGCCCGCCCTTTTTGGACGGGCTATAAGAGCCCATCCCACAAGAACCATCACGCATTGTAAGTTATTTAATTCTCATTCCTTAATGTCAGAAACCGGGTTTCTTGCCACAAAGTCACGTAAAATCTCAGGTTTTTTGTCAGGAAAACCCGCTTTATACCGTTTTGCTGAGAATGGTGCAAAATATCAAGTTGAGCGAAGCGTCAAAAACCAGAATTTGTTGGGTACGAGTGCCTCAACCCAACCTACTTTCTGAACCCAACTTAACTTTCACAGAGGATTTTTCCCTCGGTCTAGGGTATTTTTATGAATTGTAAGGATTCCCGTACCGATCGAACCAAGAATCCTTCGCAGGAATGACGAGGAAGTGTCAAAATTAAGGTAGTGCTGCCAGAAACAGGGAAAAGGAAATCTAGCCTGTACTGGCCGCACGCTGGCAACATTGATTCCTCGCTTGTCGTGCTTGCAGGTGGTGGCGGACGGTTCGTCGCATTTTATCTCAACAGTAATTGTCAGTAACTCACGGCTAAAGCCGTTGAGCTTGTAAGAAAAATCTTTTGCAAGCTGTACTGACCAGACCGCTCGAAAGAGCAGCCGTTATTTGGGTCACGACACCGGAAAATGCGAAGCTAGTTTTCCGCTCTGTCGCTTTCAATTAAACAGTTCTAGAGTCACTGGAACAGTGTTGTAAGCCTAACAAGCCCAGATAACCAGGTCGAAGCTAACATTACCCCGCAAGGGAGGCTCATAAAAGAGCAAACATTATGCGTGAGCGGGTTGCGACCTTCGAGATGGTAATTGTCCCATCGAAAGTACATCACAGAAGTACACTGAATTTAGCAATCTCCGCGTAATGGAAAGATTCACGGCGGTTGAAACCGCCCGGCCGTTTTCCACGAGCGGTCTAAAGACACGCTCGTTTCCCACTTCCCGAATTTTTTTATGAAAGATCTCACTCGTTATCGAAATATCGGCATTTTCGCCCACGTAGATGCTGGCAAGACCACCACAACTGAAAGAATCCTGAAACTGACGGGTAAAATCCACAAAATCGGTGAAGTACACGAAGGCGCGGCGACGACTGACTTCATGGAACAGGAGCAAGAGCGCGGTATTACGATTCAATCTGCTGCTACCACCTGCTTCTGGAACGAGCATCAGCTCAACATCATCGATACTCCCGGACACGTCGATTTTACGATCGAAGTTTACCGTTCATTGAAGGTTCTCGATGGCGGAATCGGCGTGTTCTGCGGTTCGGGTGGAGTTGAACCGCAATCGGAAACCAACTGGCGCTACGCTAACGATTCCAAAGTGGCTCGCGTTATCTACATCAACAAGCTCGATCGCACCGGTGCAGATTTTTACCGCGTTGTCAAGCAAGTCGATCAAATCCTCGGAGCTAAACCGCTGGTGATGGTATTGCCGATCGGCATAGAAGAAAAGTTTTGCGGCGTAGTCGATTTGCTGACCCGCAAAGCCTGGATCTGGGATGACTCCGGCGATCCGATGAACTATCAAATTAAAGATGTCCCCGCCGATATGGTCGATGATGTCGAAACTTGGCGCGAAAAGTTGATCGAACTGGCCGTCGAGCAAGACGACACTGTGATGGAACAGTATCTCGAAGGCAACGAGCCGAGCCTCGAAGACCTCAAGCGCTGCATTCGCAAAGGTACTCGCGATCGGGCATTTTTCCCCACCTACTGCGGCTCATCGTTTAAAAACAAAGGCGTGCAGTTGGTTCTCGATGCCGTAGTTGACTACCTGCCAAACCCGATGGAAGTCACACCGCAGCCAGAAGTCGATCTTGAGGGCGAGGAAACCGGCGAGTTTGCGATCGTCGATCCCAACAGGCCATTGCGGGCACTCGCGTTTAAGATCATGGACGATCGCTACGGTGCTTTAACCTTCACGCGCCTGTACTCCGGTAAGTTGTCCAAGGGCGACACCGTACTCAACACCGCCACAGGCAAAACCGAGCGCATCAGCCGTTTGGTGGAAATGCACGCCAACTCTCGCGAAGAAATTGACTCCGCGCAAGCAGGGGACATTGTGGCGATCGTCGGTATGAAAAACGTCCGCACCGGACACACCATCTGCGACCCCAAAAATCCCGCAACCCTAGAGCCGATGGTATTCCCCGATCCCGTTATTTCGATTTCGGTCAAACCGAAACAAAAAGGCGGCGAAGAAAAAATGGGAGCAGCCCTCACCAAGATGGTGCAAGAAGACCCATCGTTCCACATGGTGACGGATCAAGAAAGCGGCGAAACGATTCTCAAGGGGATGGGCGAGTTACACCTCGACATCAAAGTAGACATTCTCAAGCGCACCCACGGCATCGAAGTAGAAGTCGGCGAACCGCAGGTAGCCTATCGCGAGTCGATTACCAAGCGCCTCGAAGACGAATACACCCACAAAAAGCAATCAGGCGGTTCCGGTCAATTTGCCAAAATCGGCTATGTCATCGAGCCTGGTGAGGTGGGAAGCGGCTTCCAGTTTGAGTCAAAAGTGACCGGTGGTAGCGTACCGAGAGAATATTGGCCGGCCGTCGAAAAAGGCTTTGAAAGCTGCATCGACAAAGGCGTCTTGGCCGGATTCCCTTGCTTGGACTTGAAATTCACCCTACTAGACGGCGGTTTCCACCCCGTTGACTCGTCAGCAATGGCCTTTGAAATTGCTGCCAAAGCAGCCTACCGGCAGTCTCTGCCGAAAGCGGCGCCTCAGTTGCTCGAACCGATTATGAATGTCGATGTATTCACTCCAGATGATTACATGGGCGACGTGATCGGCGACCTCAACCGCCGCCGGGGGATGATGAAATCTCAGGAGACAGGACAAACAGGAGCGCGGATCAAGGCAGATGTGCCGTTGAGCGAAATGTTTGGTTACATTAGCGATTTGCGTACTATGACATCTGGGCGCGGCCAGTTCTCAATGTCCTTCTCGCACTATGCTCCTTGTCCGAATAACATCGCTGAAGAAGTGATTAAGGCGGCAAAAGAGCGTCAAGCAGCGAAGTAATGTATTGAGTGCGACGAATCGATTCGTCGCACTCAATCACCGATGTTAAAAACTAGATTTTTCTAGTTTTTAACATCGGTCAAGGGGAGTAAGCACCGGTGCATCTAAATAGTATTTTTCGGGCGGGCGAGACGCCTCAGAAGAGTGCGATCGCACTTGATAATAAAACTTAGATGCGCTGGAGCCGATCCCAATTTTATTTTCACACTCTTAAAATATGCTTTTTACTCTCCGAAAGAGATGCTCGCTTCAAAAATTGCTCTAAAAGGGCGATCGCGCATCAATCAAGATAATGTTTGCTAATCTACAATAAATAATTTAAAACCCAGGCAGGTAGCCATGACAGCCACCCTGATTCAAACCCCAAAAGCCGGATTTCTGCTGAAAAACATTAGTTGGCAGACTTATGAATCTCTGGTAAACGAACTCGCCGAACAGCCGGGAATTCGTTTGACTTACGATCGCGGAAATTTAGAAATTATGACTCCATCAGCACCCCATGAAAAGTACAAAAAAATCTTGGGACGTTTTGTAGAAAGTGTGAGTGATGAATTGAATGTTGAAATTTGCAGTTTGGGTTCTCTAACTTGCAGGCGGGAGGATTTGGCTCGCGGTTTGGAACCGGATCAGTGCTACTATATCCAAAATGAGAATGTAGTTTGGGACAAAGAACAAATCGATCTCAATCAAGATCCGCCGCCAGATTTAGTTGTGGAAATTGACGTGACTAGCAGTTCGATCGATCGACTTTCTTTATATGCAAGTTTAGGCGTGCCGGAAGTTTGGCGCTACGACGGAAATCGTTTAATAATTTATCAGTTGGAAGCACAGGAATATGCAGAAAGAGATGTGTCTCCGACTTTTCCTTTTTTGTCGCAAGTTGAGATGCTGCGCTTTTTGGAATTGAGAAGGACTACAAAAGAAAATGCTTTAATTCGCTTATTCCGGGAGTGGGTGAGGAGCCAAATTCAGTCAGGAGAGTGAATGAGGGCGATTCCCTTCGGGATAGCTCCGCACGCGCGTACTTTGGAAATGATATCATATCGTCGTGTAAAACATAGGTTTGTAGCGAGGACTTCACTCCGAGCGAGTTTATGGAGGGCTTAATTCCTCACTACGAACTTAATTATAATTCTTGACGCGGACAGGATATTATTCGCCCGCCCAATCAGCGCGAAACTTCTCCACAACTCGATTTAACTCCACCGAATGAGAGGCCTTAAATAAAATACGATCGCCCGGTGTGACAAACTCCATTAAATGCCTTGCTAAATCTTCACGGGAATTCTCCCTCGCAATATCTTCTACCTCTACAAAAGGCAAACCCGCCGCACCCGCAGCCATCGCCGCTGCTTCCTCAAAATCAGCAAAAACAAACAAAGCATCCAGATGCAACTCTCGCGCCGCCCTTCCCACTTGTCGGTGAAATTCGATCGCCCTGTCGCCCAATTCCTTCATCGTTCCCAACACCGCAATCCGGCGCTTTCCTGGAGTATCTGCTAACAGTCTCAGGGCAGCCAACATCGACTCCAAACCAGCATTGTAAGTCTCATCCAGAATCACAATATCATCTGGCAAATCGTAGCGGCGCGCCCGTCCATCCGGTAACTGCACAGACAAACCTTGCTTTAAAACTTCCAAATCAATACCTAACACTTTTCCTACCGCCAAAGCCGCCAAATAATTTAGAGCATTGTGTCGTCCCGGCAGCGGCAACGGTCGTTCTATACTATCTATAATTAGTGTATCATTCGTGAGCGAGCCTCCGCACAAATCCCCGCCTTCTAAACCGTAAGTTAAAGTTTTTCCCTGCCAAACTTTGGCTGCTGTTGCGATTAATCTGTCACAATCGTGATTGAGAATAGCAATGCTATCTGCGGGCATTTCGGCTAAAAGTTCGCACTTAGCTTGGGCGATCGCCTCTTCCGAACCCAATCGCCCAATATGCGCCGTTCCTACATTAGTAATTACCGCAACAGTAGGGCGTGCAATTTGCGACAGCAGCGCAATTTCGCCACGGGCGCGCATTCCCATTTCGATTACAGCATAATTGTGTAAGGGTGAAAGCTCCAACAGAGTTTTTGGTACGCCAATTTCATTATTGTAGTTATATTGAGTTTTAAGAACATTTCCACTCGTTGATAAAACCGCTGCAATTAACTCTTTAACAGTAGTTTTACCGACAGAGCCAGTAACAGCAACTATAGGTATACTGAATTGGTCGCGCCACCAACGGGCGATCGAATGATAAGCTTTTAAAGTATCGTCAACGCGCAACAGCGGAAAATTCGGCAATTCTTCTTGCCAATCTCGATCGACAATCGCCGCAATCGCCCCCAAATCGCGGGCTTTTGCCACAAATTGATGGCCGTCAAAATTGTCTCCCCGCAGCGCCAAAAATACTTCACCCCCCTCAAGAGTGCGCGTATCGGTGGCAATACCTGTCCCTACAACTGTCAAAACGCCTTCAGACACAGCAGGCAAAGGTACAGTTAAAATTTCAGCAAGTTGGGCGATACTTACGCGACAAACCATAACCAGCACTCACATTTAAAATAATTATTTTCACAGCTAATTCTACCTCGCCCAACCTCAAATTTAACTAACAGCGGGCGGCGGATCGGGATTGACCTCGATCATCCTAATACTAAATCGTCGGTTCACCAAAAAATTATCCCGTACCCACCCACGATCTTTACCAATACTTTACACAGTCGATGGTATTTAAGGCCTTGCTAATTACCAACAATTCATGTCATGCTGGTGTTGATAAATAGTTTAACTAAGCAAAAAATATCGATCGGCATAAGCTGCTGACCGCTTCTACCCATAAGTCTCCGCCGGCGAGAAGCTCGGTTGACTCAATTATTGCGATTCATTTGCCAATTCATCAAAATAATAGCGCTGAAAGCTCCTGCCCCAGCCTCGGAGGGTTAATCCACAGTGAACGACTACAACAGACAAAGCCACGAAGAAGAACAGCTACTTTACAAGCACTGGCTGGAGTTGGTACAACGAGAGCAGCCTGCCGAACTCATCAGCCGCTTTCGCACTTTGTTTATCCAGGGTACCGGATATCCCGATCGCTCGATCGCCGAAGCACTCGAAAAAATAGCAGCCTCAGACAACGCCGAACAAGAATTCAAGTACATCCTCAACCGCTGCTGCCACATCCTGATCAACCGCTGGCAAACCTACCCCAGCAAGCAAGCAGCCATCCCTGAATTGATCGCTATGTTTGAAGAAGCACCCAAAATCTTATTTGGATACCATCGATCGCGGGGGCGAGGCTCCATCCCCCAATTAGTAAATCAATTTACCGAAAGCGAACAGTACCTCACCCTCCAACGTTTAGCCAAAGTCATAACTCACAGCAATGAAGATAGCAGCAACAGCAAAACCCCTGCTACCCTCGCCCTCGGAACCTTAATTCCCCGCTACCCTTACCTCTACAAACACTGCCTTCTCAGCGACGACAGCAGCTACGAACAACAAAAAATCATTAAAAAAATCCAAGCTCAAAAGCAGCAGCAATTTGAACTCAACCTCTCGCAGTATGTTGCTCACCAAGTGAGAAAAGCCCAAACAGCTCGTCGGGAAACCTCAATTTCATTCACAAGAAGTATACAGCCTATAAAAAATCCGACCCTGTTGACCGACCCGGAACTATTCTTTGCCCTCAAGCAATTTGTCGGAAAAGTAGAAGGAGCAGATACATACAGACAGCTAGCGGGTCGTTTCACGGCGAACGCCAGCACAAATCAGTCCTACCGCTCCTTTAAAGACGACTTGTACGAATACCTGATTTCTTCTGTCACCGACGATCGCTACGGCAAACGTCTCTTTAACGAAAAATTGTATAAGCAACTACAAAATACCCTGCCCCACAGCGACGATCAGAAGTTTAATGAATTTTTAATGATCAGAACTTGCAGCCAGTTATTGAACTTTTTAGTAGTAGAGAGTCCTGTGCGGCCCAACCACTTTGTCTTCATTGACCTGATCTCAAACCTCGGGCCGACCCAAACCACAGGTTTGCTGCTGAAAATCGTACTAATTTGCGGCAAAGTCAAGCCCTACCTAGAAAAGAGGCTGGCAATTTTGTTCGGTCACTACGAATGCAGTACCCGAGAAGGCGTAGTCTGGTTAGTCAAAGCGCTGGAAAACGTAAACCTAGCTTTGAGTACCAACTTTGGCAAGGTGGATGTATCTTTCCTGCGGTGAGAGGGCGCGACATAACTTTCTCTGCTTCCACAACAGGCAAAACATTACACCGATCGATCGGGTTTCTCAATACCCTAAAAGTTTTACCTTTAATTAGAACGACTTAATTGACTCCTGAAACCTACTCAAAAGACTCTATTCTATGTTAAAGTACCAAGTGTGAATCAGATTCAGTTGCAGGCTTTGTTCATTGCTACAGAATTGTCTAAAAACTTGCCCTTCTGTATCGGCAGGGGACTCTCCGAAACTGAAATCTTCGCACTGTCTAAATTTTGGAGTTATTCCTCATGTCGATATACGTCGGTAACTTATCCTACCAAGTTACCCAAGAAGACATCACCACCGTCTTCGCCGAATACGGAACCGTTAAGCGAGTACATCTACCTACCGACAGAGAAACCAGTCGCCCCCGCGGCTTCGGTTTTGTAGAAATGTCCACAGATGCAGAAGAAGATGCAGCCATTAGCGCTCTCGACGGAGCAGAGTGGATGGGTCGCGACCTCAAAGTTAACAAAGCTAAACCCCGCGAAGATGAAGGCCGGGGTGGCGGCAACCGGGGCGGCGGCGGCCCTGGAAAATTTGCTCGCGGAGGGGGCGGCGGCGGAGGACGTTATTAATTTCCTCTGATAAAGATTTGAGATTGGAGAGTTGAAATTGGCGCGAGAGCTCACCTAGCTCCGAACCACTTCCGGTCGTTCCGAAAAATCTATGCTCTTCAAATTTCCATATCTACCCGATTAAATATACCAAAAAGCCAAGGGCCTAACCCTTGGCTTTTTGGTATGAAATTTGACAGTATGAAATTTGACAGTATGAGCCGGCAACCGACTACGCGAATCCGTTGCAGTACCGTCAGGTTCTAATCGTCAGGTTCGATGCTGCTGCTCAATCCGTGATTGTTGAGGGTTTCAGCGTAAAACTCAGCGTGTTCGAGAGCGCAAACAATCACCAATCCCATCCCGTTAGTATGGGCTTCCATCATCACATTTACCGCCTGTGGCTGAGTCAGACTCGGTACCGTCGCCATCAAAGTCTGCACCACGTACTCCATAGGATTGAAATCATCATTGTGCAGCAGAACGCGGTAGCGCGGTGCAAGCTTGCGGACTGTGGAAGGCTTTTGAATAATTTCGACAGACACTAATCTATACCTCCTGACTTGTAAAATGTTAAAATTTCTCAACAATCTTGAGCCGGATTCCTCCGCTGTGCAAGACTATCTCACTTTCAGCTATTTTATTGAAATCTGAAAATTCAGACAAGGCAGCCCCCTGGTCGATCGCGAGCTGTGAACTCAACACCAAACCCACAGGGAGTGTCCTGGGCCCTGGGCAACCACCTTGCTAGAGCCATAATATGAGAAAGGCGCGATCGGTTAAAAATAACAAACTACTACCTGTTGAGTCTCCAGAACTGAGGGAACGAACATTATATGAAACGCAAACCTAAATCCTACAACGACAGATTCAGCGGCGACGCATCCCGAGCAGATGAAGACTCCGATTACTCCGGCTCCTTTGGCGGACAGTCGCGGCGTCAACCTCAGTCCGGCAAACCCTCTTTCCTCAATTCCGCCACCCTAGGGATTTTAACAGCCGTCTTTATTCTGGGAATTGGCATTGGCATTGCCTTTAGCTCCACAGCTACAATTAGCCCAGAGAACGTAGCCTCCCGCGAATTTATCGATCGCAGCGCCCCGAACCCAGAACTTTGCGTGCAGTTTGGAGCCAGCGCGATGGTGACAGATATGCGCCTCTACGTCACCCTCAACCCCTTCAACGTCTACATCTCGCAGCCGAGTATGCGCCCCGGATGCGTTTTGCGAACCAATAACTGGGCAATTCTCGAACAAAGAAAACTCATCAGCCAAGACCAAGTGCGCGATTGCAAAAATCGCATGAACACCTTTGGCTTCACCGGCCCCCTGGAAGCTCAACCCGAAATTAACTGTATCTACCAAAACGACGGCGCTAAAAACCTGTTCCTCAACCAACCGGGTTCGATAGCTCCAACCACGGAAGGTCAAAATTTCTAAATCGCTGATATAGCGGTTTTTAGTTGAGTCAATTTACAGATATGGGGTAGGGATTTAGGCAAAGCCTAAGTCCCTACTTTATTTCAGAGAATGGAAAACTGCTCTAAGAGCGTCAATTAAATAATTTTCCTTTTTTCTTGTGGGATGGGCGTCCCGCCCGTCCTTTCTGGGCGGGCGGGACGCCCATCCCACAACAGTCATGAAAAGTGGATTTTATTTAATTCTCATCCCTAAGAAAATATTGAACGAAGAGGTTCGAGAGAAGACTTCCTTCTTCCTTATTCCCTCCTCCTTCTGCCTTCAAAAACCAAATTGGGGGAAATCTTCCGTTAACTGAACTTGCAAAATTTGGCCGGGTTGAATCGTAGCAGGTTGAGGAGCAGCGACGTAAGTTGTAGCAACACCACCGGCTGCTCCCGCCAACAAACCGATACCAGAAAAGCCGCTCAGCAAGAACAAAGCTAAGCCACCAATACCAGTATTTCGCAACAAACTGCGATCGGAAGGCTGAGCGCGTCGGCCTCCCACGGGTTCGGAGCGAGCCAAGAGAGGGATATTGCGACCGTTGAGACTAATAGCTTCGACCACAAATCGACTACCGAGGTTCGTTGTTTCAAACCGACCGATGACCGGCGTATTAGCAGGTACGATCGTATTGCCGCGACTGTCGAAAATTCCCCCTTGCAGCAGCAGCACTTCCTCTCGGCTGGGCTTCGCACGGGCAAGCCGCAAAGCTTGAGTACCCGGGTATAGCAAACTCAGCTCCGTGCCCGCCGGCAACAAGACATTCGCCCCAGCCGCAGCCTGCAAAGGAGCATTCGATCGTCCCCCAGGAAGCGGTTCACCAAAAGTAAGCGTCCGCTGTTGGGGTGCAGCAGCAGCCGTTATTTGAGGCTCTAGGCGGCGTAGATCGGCAGCTTGTACCCCACGGCGTTCGTCAAGGCGAACATTGACTAAAGGCACTCTTAGCGGTCGGATTTGGTCATTTGGAGTTGGCGGCTGCGAAGAATTTGTAGCGGGATTCAGGGAAGTAGGAGGCTCAGGTCGATCGACCTCTGGGACAGCATTTGAGTTGGAATCAGTCCGCCGCTGGTTTTGCGGTACTTGTATGGCAGGCTGGGGTTGAGTTTCGGGAGTTTCCACAATTCGAGTCGGTTCCAGCGAAGGACGCAACACCCAGCGATTTTCTACCCCGCTTCTTTGGAATTGAACTTGCCCTGCGCTGAAACCTACTCCAGGAGCCAAATTGACCAGAATTCTCGCCGTTCCCGGTTGAAGTTGACTCACCCCCACAGAACGCACTCTACCTTGTGGGTATAGCTGAGTTGCATCTACTCCGATCTCAGTATTGGGCAAATCCACAGCAATCTGAGACGGATTGAGTAGAGAATATCTGGGGGTTGTGCCCTCTGGGAGAGTAATTTCTAGCTGATTTGTCGCCGGATCGAATTTCCAACTTGTGACAGTAGAAGCATTTGCTGGTTCCAGTGTTGCCGGCACTGCTGCAACTGCGGCGACGACTGCTAGACTCAGACTCAGTGACTCGATCGCAAACAATCCGGGTAATAGAGAATTAACAGTCAATTTTTGTAAGTCTGCCCAAAATTTTCGTGGTAATTTTTTGTATGGCATGGCTGCTGGGTGAAATTTTCGATCTGAAATAGATTATGGATTGGAAAATTTTGCCTTCTGATGACGCTGAAAGTTTAACATTATTGCGATATGAAAAATTTAACTAAATGGAAAATATTGCGATCGCGCTTCGTTCTTAACAACAAGTGGTGTCAGGTTAGACAAGATGAAATAGAATTGCCAAGCGGACAAATTATAGACGACTTTTTTGTTAATGTCCGACCCAATATCGCCCTCGTATTTGCCACAACCGAGCAGCAGGAACTTTTATTAGTGCGCCAATACAGGCACGGAGTAGGCGAAATTTTGCTGGAACTGCCTGCTGGATCTTTCAACCCTGCTGAAGAGAGCGGGAAATCTGCAGCCGCCAGAGAACTTGCCGAAGAAACGGGATATGTTGCTGAAGAATTGTTGGAACTAGCAACCTTATATGATAACCCCGTAAAAGACACCAATTCTATCTACCTATACTTTGCTAAAAATGTCAAGCTTTCCAGCCAAATACAATTAGATGTTACAGAAGATATTGAAGTAGTTTTAGTCCCTATTGCTGAAGTATTGTTGAAAATAAAAAATCGAGAAATTTGTGTAGCAGGAAGCATCGCAGCTATTTTTTTAGGATTAGAATTTTTCAATAAACAGCGGTAAGGTGCTGTGTGAATGGAACCCTACACGCTGTTTTTTGTGATGCTTGTCTTAAGGAGAAAGAGTCATAAAATCGAGAGCAGTAATAGTATTACTAGCCCCAAAAAGCTGAGCCAAAACCTGACCAGTCGCAGCAACTTGT
>NZ_JAUBRP010000112.1:0-14405 GCF_036701935.1 Microcoleus sp. M2_D5
TTTAAAAGTTTTTTTTAGTTATTTAGTAATGCACAAATTTAGGTGTTTGTCAAATTAATTTAGATGCGTTTACCCTGAATTTAAATGGACAACAGCTTATCATTTTCAAAAAAGCAACTTTAGGCTCGCGATTCCAACCCATACACAATCAGTTATTCCCCATAATTTAATCTAAAATTGTGCGACTGAGCGCTCACGCCGAAGTCGAAAATATACAAGGGTATGAGTTATGACGACGATCGCACTTACGAGTAAGGTGTGCAGTGCACACCCTACAAATGTAAGTTAAGCTAATCCGCATTTAAATTGCAGAGTCAAATAAATCTTTACTCTTGTGGGGAGTAGGGGTTGGGCAGGAGATCCCGCACTTAACATACAATTTAAACTCACATCTTGCACCATTGTCAATTAGCCTTTTCAGCAACAGGCTTTCGGACCTGTGAAGCGAGAAAATTTATCTTTTGTGGAACAGGCCCGAAAGCCTGTTAAGAGAGAATGGTGCAACATCTCAGTTTAAATGCAGTACAGGTTAGAGCGTAAGTATTCTTAATGTTTCTTAGGATTTTTCGGAAAAGGAATGCCCAAACTTTCGTGAAAAACAACCTGAGTTTTATAAGTCAAGCGTCGGTTAACTTGTTTGATAATTTTTTCCAAAAGCGCATCGCCGGTTTTTTCTATCAAAGGCTGAGACATCGATCGAATAAACTTGGGAAAGCAAACCCCCACAGCCAAATCCAGCTTCCAGGTAGCGCTGGTAATCGCAGGCGGCAGCTTAGCACGTTCCGAGCTCGGCCAATCTGCGGCAAACTCCTGAGAGGGTATCTCCACTAGCTTCATTGCCGATCGAAAATCCACTTCATATCCAGGCGAGGTATAATTCGGAACCGGAATAGTCTTGATTAAATAGCAGCCTTCAGCGTCAGGCGGCAGCAACTCTAAACCAATTCTCGCCTCAACGCGGTAGCCAAAAGCCCCAAAACGCCCGATTAATAAATCATAGCCGTTTTCGCCGATCGGCTCGGCCTTCATCGGCGAAGCGCACTGCTGGAACCAACTCTTGTGGTTGTTCAAATGCTTCGCCACCGTCTCCGCATCGGCGTACATCTCCATGCTGTCTTCAAAATGCGTGTGAAACCAAATCGGCTCAACTTCCTCTGCTGCATCCGCGCTTGCACTTTCGGGCTGTTGGAAACTCGCATCTGGGTAGTAGTTTTCGTCAGAAGCTTCAACAGTTTGATATTCAGCGGAATCCTGCTTCATCGTATGCTCTCCTGTTATACACGCCAATCAATCTGGTTGGGGATGTGTTAAGGAAGTTTCCTCCCTACAATTGAGAAATTGATAGTAACAAAACTTACCCTAGTTCAGCATAACTCGACTTATGAAAGCATTTGTAGCAGGAGCCACAGGTCAGACTGGCCGCCGAATCGTCGCAGAATTAGTCAAGCGAGGTATTCCCGTGCGCGCCTTAGTCCGAAATCTAGACACAGCTAGACAAATTTTACCACCGGAGGCTGAGTTAGTGACCGGGGATGTATTAAATGCGACTTCCCTGGGCGATGCCATCGGCGATAGTACGGTATTGCTGTGCGCGACAGGGGCGGCCCCTGGTTTTGACCCCACAGCGCCTTACAAGGTGGATTTTGAAGGTACTAAAAATTTGGTGGATGCAGCTAAGGCTAAGGGCATTGAGCATTTTGTGCTCGTGACTTCTCTGTGCGTCTCTCAGTTTTTTCACCCGCTGAATTTGTTCTGGTTGATTCTCGTTTGGAAGAAACAAGCTGAGGAATATTTGCAAAAAAGCGGCTTGACTTATACGATCGTCCGTCCGGGCGGTCTCAAAAATGAGGATAATTCAGATGCGATCGTCATGACTGGTGCGGACAAAATGTTTGAGAGCAGCATTCCCCGCACCAAGGTAGCCCAAGTCTGCGTGGAGGCGCTGTTTCAGCCGACTTCTCGCAACAAGGTTGTCGAAATTGTGGCGAAGCCGGAGGCTCCGCAAAAGAGTTTTGAGGAGTTGTTTGCTGCTGTGATTTGATTGAATTAGGACGCACCGGTATCCAGAAACCGGGTTTTTTCACGAAAATACCCGTTGCAGCCAGCAGCAAAGGTAAAAAACCCGGTTTCTTTAGTCCCAGGTAGCGAACAAAGAAACCGGGTTTTTTTACCGAGATTGAGGGTTTTAGGCAAGTTTTTGGTTAAAAAACCCGGTTTCTGGGCATCCGCGCGCAAGTCCCATCAGTACAAACCGCAGGGGAATTGCCAGTTTTCCGATCGCCAAATCTGGCAAAATCTTAATAGTTTTACGATTCGCCGTTGAAATTTCCCTTTCCCAGCATGAAAACTCTCAAGTGGCCAGCTTGGTTCCCCTATCCGATTTCGTGGTTAAGGGCATTTGCTCTCGCTCAGAGTTTTAGTTTTGTTCTTCGCAGGGGCATTCCTTTTGTCAGCGATGATATCGGCTTTCTGACTCTACTGCTGGCGGCTTGGCTGATTCAGTTGCCTTTGTTTTTTGTTTTTCATTTGTTCGCCGTCAAAATCTTAAATCCCTTACTAATTATGCTGCCGGGCCGCTTTCGCGTGGCGCGCAAGTTCAAGCGCAGGCATACGGGTATTCGATCGCACTTGCGAGAAGGCTTGAATGCTGTTGTAGTGATTTTTTTTGCATTTAATCTGTCGCTGTTGGTGCAACTTGCGATTTTTTATTGGCCAGCGCGATCTATCGATCCGGCTCAATTACTAACAGGAATATCTACTCTGACAAATGTTGCGGTAGCCGGTGAATTAGATTTCTGGATGATTAAATTGGCGGGGGTTTTATCGAGTCTAACGCTGGTAGCCGCGCCGCTATATCAATACGATTTTCGGGTGCGCCGGATGCGGGCGGCTCGAAAATGGGTTGAATTTGCGGAAATGGAAATGACTTTGCTAGAAGCTGAGAAATTGAGCCGTCGAAAAAGAGGTTTGCTGAGGCAATCGGAAATTCAAATCCTCGGATTTTTACTTTTAATCGGCGCTGTGATTGGCGGCGGTGTTTTTTTGGTTGCTAATTTGCGGGGAAATCAGCAGTTGTCGCCGTCGGTAAGCGGGCGGGGAAAATTCCCGCCGCTGGCTATTAAAACGGGCGATCCTTATATTCGGGCGCTGATGCGTACTATTTCTGCTAGCGAGTCGAATGTTGCTCGCCCTTATCACGTTGTTTACGGTGGCAAATACATATTAGATTTGAGCCGCCATCCTGACTGGTGCGTGAAGATTGTTAATGGCCCGAATCGAGGCAGGTGTACTACCGCTGCGGGCAGGTATCAATTTCTGACTACGACTTGGAAGGAGAAGGCTAAGCGCTATCAGGCCCGTCGTGCTAATTTTTTATTCTGGGAAGATTACAGTTTTGAACCTGAAGATCAGGATGCTGTGGTTTATGCTTGGTTGAGCGATCGCAAGTTTTGGAAAGCTGATATTTCACAGATGTTGCGGCAGGAAAGATTAACTGACGTATTGCGGATGCTTTCGGGAACTTGGACGAGTTTGGGATATGGAATTGAAACCAATTCTATGAGTTCTCGTTTGCCCAAAGTCTACCGGGAAATGCTGCGGGAAGAATTGGAAAATGCTGGTTCTTAGGGAGTTAAATGTTGACTGTTGACTGTTGACTGATGACTGTTGACTGTTGGCTGTTGACTGTTAACGAATGTTATTGGTTATTAATAAGCCAAAGCGATTAAGAAATAACCACTAACAAGTAACGAATAATTTTATGTCCGGTCGAGCGACCGCGATTTTTGTAGGGGCCCGTGAGCCCACAATACCTGCCAACAATCTCCAATCTCAAAAACCCGCCCCGACCGGGATATTATGGTTAATCGATCGGACATGATATAAGCTGTGGAGCATTTAAACCACTAACGAGGCCGCTCCGGGTGCGTCAGCTATAACACTGACTATACATGGAAAACGCCTTAAAACTGACGCACCATACAATACCATTTTAAATGCTCCACAGCTTAACTAATCCTTCAAGTTTGGTAAAAATGCTGTCAAACATTTGTACAATTCTAATCCCGGCCCTGCTTGCAGCGGATAAAGCTTGTGGAAATTAATAGGGTTTCCCGGTGCTAATTTCCACTCGGTTTTCTGTGCTGTTTTTGGGGAAATTTCGATCGCTACCGTGATGTTAATAATGTTGTTGTGCTGGGGGATGCCCCGGAAGCAGTAACTTTTGCCCGTGCGTTTGTCGGAATCGCTGCCGGTGATGTATCTGTCTTGTTTGCGAAATTGGATTTCTCGAAAAGGTCGATCGATCGCAAAGGAGTCTCGGTAGCGGTAGTCTCCGTCGCGCAAGCTTTCGACAGTCGGCCTGATTTGACTTATAACTGTTGCTGGATTAAGAGTTAGCATCATCGATCTGCGTTCCTCCTGTGAAATCGGTGATTTTGGTTGCTGGTGTCTGTGTCGTCGCGGGCGGCTTAAACCAACCCGCCGTGTAACAAATTAATAAAAATTGTGATGCAGTTTAAGTTGATCCCCGTCTATCGTGAATAATTATTTCATGCTTTCATCTCTGTTACCTATGTGAGCAATAATAGAAATATACAGCAAGCCCTGATAACTTTTACGGGCGCATATTTAGGGATTAATTGACGATACTGCGAGGATACTGCTATGTTTTGCGTGACGCGAGAAACAAAAAATTTAGGGCGAGTTGAAACCGAAAATTCCCCACAGCGAAGCTTTTTCACATCTGCGTCTAAAAGTACCCCTATGCTGCGATCGCGAGTTTACAAAGATGAGGCTTTGGTGTCGGCAACACTAGCGGGACTGCCAGCTCTTTTGTCATCCCTGGAAAGCTTTCGCGAGCAGTAGAACTTGGTATTTTCTATTGCGATATTTGGCGTTTTGAGGTTGGTATTCGCCGCCGCCAACCGAGCAGGGGCTGTTGTGACTTCACCTAAAATTCTCCTCGGTTTGAGTAGAGTTTGGCTGTGCTGAACTATTGCAAGACTCAGAAACCTGGTTTTTATACAAAAACATTTTTACAGCCCTTTGTTATGGTATGAAAAATGGTATAAAAACCAGGTTTATTGGTATGTGTCCGTAAGTCTTGTGTTTGCAAAATTTATTTGTGAGTGTCATCGGGTGCGATCGATGCCTCTACCTCTTGGGAGGAACGGCTTAACATAGAGTCGTGCAGGTGTTCGCTGTGCTGCCTTTCTTGAGCCATTAATTCTCTGGCTTTTTCTTCAGCAATTCCCTCCCCATGTGTTTCTAGCTCGTGGGAGGAACGGTTGAGCATAGCTTCGTGCAAGTGTTCGCTATGCTGCCTTTCTCGTGCAATTAGTTGTCTGGCTTTTTCTTCGGCGTTCATGAGTAGTATCTCCAAATGTTTGTGAAATCTGATTCTGATATTAAGATGCCACAATTTGAGGATAAATGTAGCAAGATTAACATAAAATTTTACAAATAATTGTCGAAAAAAATGTATAATAAAAATTGAGTTTGCTGGCGGCGGGTATCGGGTTCGGTGGTTGCCGAGCTAATTATTGCCAGACGCCGGAAAAGATATTCTTGACTGCGATCGCAATTCGATTTAAGTCTTCCTTCAGCAGCGGCGGCCAAGAAACTCCTCTGCGGAGTCCCGCTTCAAATTGCTGCACACCTTCTACTGACAGTAAATGCAGTGCCGAGATCAATTGTCGATCGAGCATTGGAGACTCTTGCAGCCCTTCAAACAATATTTTTAAAGCTAATAAAATCGATGTCACCTGTCCGGGTACGGGAGGCTGACCTTGTTTGAGACGCATCAGGAAGGCGTCGGGATTTTTCTTGGTTTCCAGGGCGGTTCCTTGGTCTATCAGAAAACTGCGGGCTGTTTTGTAATCCATTTGACGTGCGATCGATCGGAGTGCAATTAATTAGCAGGCATTATATCACTTTTTGTCGCGCTCAATTTGGTAATATATTTCCATACAGCCTAAACTACAGCCACTCGCACAGGTGAGTCCACAAGCACGACAGCTACTGATTAGAGGCGTAGCATTCATCCCACAGTCGCCTTGAGCGAAGTGAAACGGACAGGGAAAAATAAAACAATGGCAAAACACCCAGGAAATAGCAGAAAATCCAAGATTTATCGCTACTTGTGGCTGCTATTTTTGTGTCTGAGCTTTCTGTTAGTTCCGCTCATCAAAAAAATAGCAGCCGATACGCCATTCCCGCCACCCGCTCCTATTGAAAATAGTGCTAGTTTTGGAGCGAGAATTCAAAGGACGATGGGGCTACTTGCTGCTAGCACTCCAGCAGACCGCCGCCAAGTGCGTATCCTATTCTACGGTCAATCCATCACTCAGCAAGATTGGTGGCAAGATGTAGCCAAGGATTTGAAACAGCGATTTCCCAATGCAGATTTGATTCTGGAAAATCGGGCAATCGGAGGATTTTCCGCCCCGATTTTAATCCGTCCCAGCGAACACGATTTGTATCCTTTTTATCCAGACTTGCTTATTTTTCACGTCTACGGAGGCGGTGAAGATTACGAATCCATAATTGCCAATGTCCGCAGCCGCACTGCTAGCGAAATACTCTTGCATTCAGACCACATCGACTGGCTGCCCACAGGCAACAGCGACGATCCAAATTCAGTCAGCAGATACGAATGGCACAATACTCATTCTACTAAATGGCTGCCGGAGTTGGCCGAGAAATACGGCTGTGAAATCGCGGAAATTCGCGAACCTTGGCGCAGGTATTTGAAAGACAATCGCTTGCAGCCCAAACAGCTATTGAGCGACAACATTCACCTCAACGATTGGGGAAACTTTCTCCTAGCGGCCCTGATAAAACCGCACCTGCGATACAAGCCAAATTCTCCTCAACCGCCGCAGGATTTAGTGAAAACCTATACGGTTGGCAGCGATGTTAAATGGCAAGATGGCAAGTTGGTTTTAGAATTTGAAGGAAATAGAATAGATGCGATCGCCGATAAAACCTTCAACGGCAAGGCAATTTCTGCTAAAATTGCGATCGACGGCAAAAAAACCTCAGAATTTCCTGAACTTTACAGCATCACCAGACCTAGCCTTAGCCTTGGCGTCCCTTGGCCGGCAATCATCCAAGTATCCAGCCAAAAACCGCTAATCGTAGAAGATTGGAAAGCCATAATTACTGAGATTAACAGCGACGCCAGCAAGTTTAAATTTGACGTTGTAGGTTCTAAAACAGGTTACGACGGCAGCGGTACAAACGACGAAATGTTTGTCTCAAACTCCGGCCGCGTCGTGATTGAACCGAGAAACTGGTGGCTGAAAAATTCTTATGAAGACTCTAAAAAACCCACGCCTAAAGGCTTTGAGATTTCCTGGCAGGTGCGGCCAATGTTTGTTGATTCATACGTTCCTCCACAAATTACAGATTCAAGCCGCGAGTATTCTACAACATTGGCTCAGAATTTGAGCAACTCCAAACACACCCTCGAAATCGTCCCCGAAACAGATGGGAAAGTGCCTATTCAGGCAATTCGAGTGTATCGCCCTCCTTTCTCCAATCTACCATCTAAAGTTGAGAGTTTTAAACCGCAGATATCAGCGGATGAACACGGATGAACGCTGATGCAATTTTATCGGCGTTTATTTGCGTTCATCTGCGGTTTAAAAAATCTTCATGTTATTTTATAGAAATCGCCTTGGCGCCGTAGGGCGTTGATGATTGTTCAAACCCTTAATATTTAAGCATCTTGAACGAAAGCATCCAGGATACAAGCCCCCGGATTCATTCCGAAAGCAGACTCAGGACCCTGAAATAAAAAACCTGTATCCCAATATGCTTGGGTTAGCGCTTTCAAACGAATTTCATTTCACGCATTTATGAGAGTTCCCGACTTGTGAAAGGAAATCCGATTATGCTTATCTGAACCGTATTGACGTGTATCCGATAAAAAAGCCCCCGAGTTTATCCCTGGGGTCAATGCTTCAATTCTTTAATCTAAAATCTAAAATCTAAAATCTAAAATCTAAAATCGATTGACTCCTGCTATAATCGCCAAGATTATCAACTTTTCAGCATCCTCAACTCGTGAAATATCAACAACGATAAAAAGAAATCCGCCACAAAAATCAACACCCAAGAAGTTACCACCGCCGCCGTTGCAGCTTGGCCTACTCCTTTCCCTCCGCCCACCGTCGTCAATCCCCAACCGCAACCGACAAGGGCAATTATCAACCCAAAAATAAAACTTTTAATCACCACAGTTACTAAATCCCCAGGCCCCAAAAAAGTCCGCACCGATTCCAAAAATACCGACGGTTCCAAATTATAGAAATTAACCGCTACAAATAGCCCCCCCAAAATCCCCACCGCTACCGAAAAAATTGTTAAAATCGGCAGCATGATGCAGCAAGCTATCACCCTCGGCACTACTAAATAATCAACCGGATTTGTTCTTAACATATACAGGGCGTCTATTTGTTCCGTCACCTGCATTTCTCCTATCTCCGCCGCAAAGGCCGAACCTACTTGTCCCGCCACCACGCCCGCCGTTAAAAGTGGTGCTAATTCGCCACAAAATGCCACAGCAAACGCACCTCCCATAGCCCCAACCGCCCCAAAGCGTACCAATTCTCTGGCTGATTGAAATGTAAAAATCATGCCACCAAAAAAGGCTATTAGCAGCACGGATCGCAAAGAATCCAGACCTACTGTTACTAAATGTTCCATGATTTTGCGGCGGTCAATTTTGCCTTGGACTATGCGTAGCAGCACTTGGCCACCCAGGAACAACGTCACAAAAAACCGCTGAAACCACCTGTTATGGAAGGTTTCATCTATAGGTCGATCGCGCTTTTCTTGGTATTTCTTAACCACTGACGGAGGGCTCGCGATTAATTGCAAACAGGGCGAAGCACTGCTAAATAGAGATTTTCGGCAATCCTACAGCAATTATTGCACGATTTGTCAACATATATTTTTTGTCTCTGAGCCCTGCGGTTGGTGGGTTAGACGCGGTTTAAGATTTATTTATTGGTGACTTAACTTAATCGCCGCGCCCAACCCACCCTACAATATGACTAAAATCTCAAATCCTAGGACTAAGCTGTTGTGCATTTAAACTGCACAGTAAAAATTTGGTCAAGTTCTTGTGGGGTGGGCGTCTCGCCCGCACAAAAAATGCAATTTAGATGTCGAACAGCTTACTCCGCAAGTAACAAGTCGATAAAGTTATCCAACTGTTCATTATTCTTTTCGGCTTGCTCCTTGCCAATTCTCAGCAGGTCTGATATTTTCTCTTCCGAGGCATCATCAATCGGCAGCGGTTGTTCGTGACTCAAATCGGGAGTAATTCTCAAATATTGATTCGGTCTTTCAACCGCATCAAAAATTTGAATTAGTTGATAATTTACAGTTTCCGCAACTCCCGTCATCATGATATTAATCAAAGGCTCAACCCACTCAATTTGACCCCAATTTTTTACTTTTTCGTAGGGGTATTTTTTCTGAGCTTCTCCGGTTCCCAAGGATAAAATTACCATATCTTTGGCGGTCGGGCCTTTGTCGGGGCGCTCCTGGGTAATTCTGAATTTATTTCTAACTTCTGCATAGGCACAAAGTGCGGGATTGTTTGCGAATACTCCCCCGTCAATTAAAGCGTAGCATTCATTGCTAAAAGAGTAGATTTTAGAAACCTCAAAATAAGAGGGAGCAGCAGAGGTGGCTCTGGCTATATCTCTAATAAAATAGTCTTCTGCTGAATATTGTTGAGCATCTATTTGAGCGAAGAAGTGAGCTTTTCTCCTTTCGATGTCGTAACTGGAAATTAAACAAGGTTTTAGCAGTTCGCTGAGTTTGCAATCTCTAAAATTTTCCCAAAATAATTTTTCTAAGGGATCGCTGGGATATTTCTCATCTCTCAAACCATCTAGAGATCTGACTTTTTGCCAAAATGAAGTCTGAAAAACGTCGCGGCCGCTCTTAATCGAAAAATTAACAGCGTCTTGGGCCCCCCACCGAGGCCTGCTAGGATTTTCGATATCTGGACACAAATAGATGCAAGTTAAAATTCCTCCCGCACTCGTGCCCGCGATTAAATCAAAATAGTCAGCTATTCTCGCATCTGGGTTGCCACTTTTTTGTTGCAGCTTTGACTCAACGCTAACTAAAACTTGCGCGGGAATAATTCCTCTAATTCCGCCTCCATCTATGGATAAAATTCTGGTATATTTAGCCATAATTGTTGCCTATTCTGAATATTTTTTCTTTTCCTAATCTCAAATTTCCCAGCCTCCGAATTCCTGCACCGATCGATCTCAAATCCCAAATCTTCAATCTAAATTTAATTGGCGGGCTGCGATCGTATAGCGAAAAATGTATTCTACAATTTCTACGTAATTGTAGGCGGCGGCCGGCGAGTCTGCCCAGACTGTAATGCCGTGATCGCGAATTAACAAAGCGGGTACAGAGGGCGCAGAAATGGCAAAAAAATCGCAAATTTCCTTTGCTATCTTAGGGACTTCTAAATAATTTGTAAAGAGGGGTATCGACACTTGCGGGTTTTCCTCCCACATCCCCAAACCTTTCAGCATTTCGATCGCCGGTAAAGGCACTGCATCTCCTGCGGTTAGCCGAGAAACTAAATTTGCCTCAATCGAGTGGACGTGATAGCAAGCTTTAGCGTCTGGAAAACAATTGTAAACGGCTAAATGAATGCTGGTTTCGGCCGAAGGGCGGCTGTCGGCAACAGGCTGTTCGACAATTGCGCCGTCTAAGTTCATTCTGATAAAATCTTGTTCAGTTAATTGCCCTTTGGCGCGGCCGCTAGCAGTAATCCAGAAACTGCCATCTGGTAAGCGGGCTGAAAGATTGCCGGCAGTCCCCACCATCCAACCGCGATCGTAAAAATGTTTGGCTGCTGCAATTAAATCCGATCTCAAATCGCCACTCATTCTTTATAAATCCTCAGTTTTTTATCTACTTTTTACTTTAATAGGAATTGCGCTGGCATATCTAAACGTCGGGTAATTCGTGCAAAGCTTATATCAAATCCCGTAGCATCGGACTTATATGCACGGGGGCGGGTTTATTCTATTGTCTATTATGGGCAATTATTATTGGTGAACCCGCCCCTACAAAATTTAACATCATACAATACCGATGCAAACGGAATTTATATTACCTGAGAAAGGCGATAGTTTCAATTCCATTTTTGGGACAAATTTTCCAACACGTCAAAAAAATTATCCCATTTAGTATAAGGCTTTTGTTGTTCGTCTAGATACTGGGCAAGCCGATCGCGCGCAAACACCGATGAAGCCTGCAAAGCCATATTAAAATCCGTCAGCGAATCTCCGATCGCCACCTGTTCCTGCGCCGGGTGCTGGCCCATCACCCGCACCTTAGACACCAATTCCTCATCTCCTTCAAACTCAGAATTGACCTGCAAGCGAGGGCCGCTAGCGTCCACATCCACAGCGTAAATAACCCTCGCCCGGTGTACCAAATCGCCCATTACCGTCTCTACCATAATCCGAAGACCGCCGGAAACGATCGCAAAATCTACCTTTTTCGCGTCCAAAAAATCCAGCAATTCCAACAATCCCGGCCGCATCAGCCTTCCCCTAGAAAATTCCACAATTTCCCCGTAACGTTCCGAGGGAATAGACTCTAGTAACTGCCGCACTCCCGATCGCAAACTCAGCCTTCTAGCGTATATTTCAGGCATCAGTTGAGACGACAGTTCCGGTGCAAAATGCTTGAGCATTGCCACAAAAGTTTCTTCAACAGTTATCGTGCCGTCAAAGTCGCAGAATACCACCCGTTGCCGATCGTTCGGGATTGAAGATTTTTGCTTGTCATCGGTCATTGCCAGTCGCACCTTTCGAGAACGGGAAAAGTTTACACAATTTATCGTACACTGTCGAGCGATCGAGCGCGACTGCCCAAAACTAATAGTGACGCGCTGTTTGTCGGCAATTTCCCGCAGGATTTTATGCAGATTCTTCGAGAGAATCTTCATCATCCAGGGAATCATCCAGGGAATCTTCATCTTCCAGGGAATCATCCAAAGAATCATCCAGGGAATCTTCTACCTCCTGCTTTTGGTTTTTTGTCTTTTGGGGGTTAGACTTAGCCGGCAAACAGATTAAATTATCATCCTCAGTATTAATCAAACCTTTCGATCGCAACTTACCCATCAGGCGCGTCACCGTCACCCGCGTGGAGCCAATTGCGCTGCCAATTTGAGCGTGAGTCAAGGCCCAAGGCAGCCGGTAGCCCCGAACCACATCCGGTTCGTCATCACCTACGTAAGGTTCGCCGAACTCCTCGATCAGCAAAGTCAGAAACCCCAACAGTCGGTCTATAGTCCGGCGCTGTCCCAAAGTGCTCAGCCAGAGAAGTTTCCGCTGGTGCTGGTAGCGAAACGCATCCAAAATTTCCCTGCGAAAGTGAGGCCAATTATCCAAGTCGTGCCAGTACATCCACACTACGTGAGTTTGATCGGCATGAGCGTAAGCTTGGAGAGTAAACGGAGACTGAGCAACCAGTTCAAAGGGCTGACCGGCGCCGACGAAGCCCAAAAAAGCTTCTTCTGTAGTTTTGTCAGCGGATTTTGACTTGGCCGCTGCGGCGCTAACTTGAGCGCTGCCTACGAGCCGCACAGAACCTTTCTGGACTAAATACAGCAGTCCTGGTCTTGCGGGAATCCGCTCGTCTTTGCTAAAAGTCCGGCAGCGGTAGTGTTCCTGGGCCCAGTCGATAATTCGCTGCCAAGTGATAAAAGGTCGATCTATAGTCTCTAGATGTGTGGAAGTTGATTGCATAAGTGAGGCTCTGGGATATATTTGATAGTGAGAAAAACAGCTTTTGCCAGCAGTGCGATACCAAGTGAGACAACCAACCCCCGATCGAGCTTGCACGCTTCTTAACTGTGCTGACTTTGCTGTCTTTTACCGAAAAATTCAATGTAGCAAAAAATACATCAAAATGGTATAGTTTAGCAAAAAATTTGTCGTAAATTATTGTATATTTAGCAAAAAAATCGCTAGAAAGCCGATTAATTCGATGTAGGCCCGTCCGGGGGAGCAGATAGACTATCTCTGAGATCAGCAGTTTAACGTACAAGAAAAGTGCAAGTGGTAACAGTCGATCGTTGCTCTTACGGTAGGATGAGCCGATATGGATACAGCAAATATGGAGCAGTGCCCGGAAGTTACAGTGAAGTGTTTCTTGCTTTCCAGGTTCCAAAGCGTCAGCAACAGGCAAGATGCCTGTTCCACAAAGGCTGAATTTTCTAGTGGAACAGGCATCTTGCCTGTTCTTGAGAATGGTGCAATATTTCCGTTAAATCGGGCTAAAGATAGCGCGCGGGTGCTGTACGTGTCTGCGATCGCCCTGAAATTGGCTAAAACTTGGCAGCAGACACCGCAGACAATCGCGACTGAGTTGGCCGAAACTCTCGAACCGCTGTGCTACCCAGATTTCGCCGTTAAAGTCGCACCGGCGGGAATTATTGAGTTGGAGTTGACTGATGCAGGTTTAGCCGTCTGGTTGCAGCGTTTAGCTCAAACGAACCTCCCACTTCCAGAATCTCGAATATTATCTCCTGTTGTGTGTGCCGATCGACTGTTTCCCATTCAGTACAGCCACGCGCGCTGCTGTTCCCTGCTGCGAATGGCCCACCGCGATCGGATAATTGCGATCGCCCAGCCCGATGTCGCTAAAGCGCCGCAAATTTGGTCGCTGGCGAGCCCAAATCCTATCCCTTGGATTGACGAGGGCGATCGACTGCGCTTAGTGCATCCAGCAGAACGCCGTTTAATATCCCAACTCTTAACAGTGCTAGACAATTTATATCCTAATTTTGAGGTAAAGAACCGCGAACAACCTGTCAATTATTTCAAATTAGCCAATAGTTTGAGCGAAGCATTTCAGATTTTTTACAGCCAGTGCCGAATTTGGGGAGAAGTTAAAATAGAACAGCCAAAACTCGCCCAAGCTCGATTAGGTTTAATATTAGCAACTCAATCTTTGCTGCGATTTATCCTAGAAGAGTTATTGAGCGCAGTTGCTCCTATAGAACTTTAATTGCACTCATACAAAATGTTGGCAGCATCGAAACGCAAGTCCTCATAAAAATCAGAGGACTTTAGTCCGAACGATCGAACCATTTGCTTTTACCGTCGCTGGCGACTTGCAGCCTGCGCTGGCGAGTTTGCCAAGCCGCATTGACAACAGTACCAATAATCGGGAAAACTACCGCCACTGCGAGTACCGGATGGACGAGTGCTATCACATCTTCGAGTTCCGTACTGAATATCCCAAGATAGTGCCTGCATCTAGTTTAGGAATGAGAATTAAATAACTTCCACTCTTGAAAGTGGGATGGGCGTCCCGCCCGTCTTTTAAGGACGGGCGGG
>NZ_JAUBRP010000113.1:0-14382 GCF_036701935.1 Microcoleus sp. M2_D5
GGGATGGGCGTCCCGCCCGTCATGAGTGGACGGGCGGGACGCCCATCCCACTTTCTAGAGTGAAAGTTATTTAATTCTCATTCCTTAGTTGTTATTTGTTATTGATTACTGGTTATTTGTAGCAACTGCTTTCCTAACAACTACCAACTGCTTTCGGGTCAACGAACAACTAATATCATGTCCGATCGATCGCGCATCATACATAGTCGGGGCGGGTTTTTGAGATTGTCGGTTTTTGGCGACTATTGCTGGTGAACCCGCCCCTACGGGAATCACGGTCAATCCACCGAACATGATATAACAACTGTCAACTGACTTCATTTCAAAAACTCAATCAACTGCTGCAACTTCAACCAAGCTTCACCGCTAAATAAAATCTCCTTAGCCATAGAAACTCCTGCTGCGTGAGAGCCCATAGGAATTGCACCTCCCACCTGAAAAGCCAAAGACGCATTCAAAGCTACAACATCCATTTGTGCGGGCGTACCTTTGCCCTGCAAAACGTTCCGCAAAATCTCGGCGTTTTCCTCAACATTTCCGCCTTTTAACGAGCCGATCGCACTTGGTGTCAATCCTACCTTTTGGGGGTCTAAAGTAGTGAGTTCGACTTTGCCATCCGACAAAACCGCCAAATCAGTCACATCACCCAAACCCGCCTCGTCCAATTTTTCTCTGCCGTGAACGACTACAGCTAACTCAGTCCCCAACTCGCCCAAAGCTTGAGCAATAGTTGACACCAGACTAGGATCGAACACCCCGATTACCTGCCCTGTAGGGCGCATAGGATTGACCAGGGGCCCTAAAAGGTTAAAAATAGTCCGCACCTTCAAAGTGCGCCGGAGCGGCGCTACAGCCTTAAGTGCGGGATGCCACCCAGGGGCAAATAAAAAGGTGATGCCCACGGAGTCTACCGCAGCTTTTACCTTCGCGGGATCGGCGTTGAGGTTGACTCCCAGTGCTTCCAACACGTCAGCAGAACCCACTTTGCTCGATGCGGAGCGATTTCCGTGTTTCGCGACTCGAACTTTGCCGGCGGCGGCCACAAAAGCTACAGCAGTGGAAATGTTAAACGTGGAAGCGCCGTCGCCACCGGTGCCGCAAGTATCAATTAATTTAAGATTCGAGATTGAGGATTTGGGATCGAAAACGCTCTCCGACTCGCCTGCAAGCGACTGAGAATGCAATACATGAGCCATTCCTGCCAATTCTTGGGCAGAAATGCCTTTGGCTTGGATGGCCGCTAAAATGGCTCCTGAGAGGACGGGGGGAATAGCTTCGGCTAGCCATCCCTGCATCAAGTCGGCTGCTTGGGCGCGTGAGAGAGATTGTCTGTCTAATAGTTGTTGCAGGAGGGCTGGCCACACAGGAGAATCCGGCGTCTGGGTTGAAGCAGGGGATAACTCTGGCGTTGCTAGTAGAGGAGAATCTGTCATTTATTAGTTCTAGTCAAATTTAGCTCGATCGAGCTTTGCGGCCAAACCGAGAATCGATCGGGATTTTACCAGACTGGCAGACCACATTTTGCGCGATCGGGCCCAGATTTTTGCCCAAATGCCAGCACCGCTACAGAATTTGTCGGCCCGTAGCAGCCGAATATGAATTTTTTGATACAACAATTACCCTATTGTTGTGCCAACTTTACATAGAAACCCCAAATTGTAAAACTGCCAGTAGTCTGCTGTATTATCTATCAGCAATAATACTTAACAGTAACTCAGGGCACCCAAAGACCGATAAAATTTTCCGACAGGAGTTGTGAAGAGCAAAAAATTTTAGACATTAGGAGAACCCCAGATTCATCTGGGGAGTCAACTTCAATCTAAAATTTGAAATCTCCAATCGAGTGACAGCAAGGACAGCGAGCGTTTAGCTCTTGCAGGTGGGTTAGTTGCTTCGGGTAAGAGTCGATCGTACTCTCACCCAAATCCTAAAAATAGACTCTTGCGGTTGTAGAAGTCGCGGCCTTTTATTGTAACAACATCCTTGCTACTAAATTATTTCAGGGTATTCAACTGCTAATATATTCAGGGAGATTTCAAGGAGCGGCTTTTGCTCGAATACCTGCACCGCAGGCCGATCGAGGTGCCAATGCGATCGTGACAGTCAGTCAGTCGATTTGAGATTTGAGATTTTAGATTAACCCCACAGATAAATCTGGGAGCTTGAACCTTAGTCTAAAATTTTGATCTTTCCACGACAAGAGTACGTGGCACGGTATCCGTTTTGGGGCTGGATCGAGCCTAAAATAAATACCCGATCGACTAAACTTTCTGCTCAACCACTAACAACTAACAGCCCCGTAGGACAGATGAATAAACACACTCTTCTCCGGCTGAGAAACACCATTTTTCAGCCTAAATAACGGCTAAAATTCAACAGGCGGTAGAGCGAAAATATTCAACTCACACACAAGAGCAGGGTATTCACAAGTGGGAAATCAAAAATTAGGAAATAAAGCGATAGAATGCCTGAATGTCGCGGAGGCACTGCACCAAATGGAAGCAAAATATTATAGTATGTTTGAAAATGCTGTGTCGGGTATTTTTCAAACAACCCAATCCGGTCGCTACATCAGCGCTAACCCAGCTTTGGCTCGCATCTACGGATATAATTCCGCCGAGGAATTGATGGGCTGTCTGACTGATATCAGCGATCAGCTTTACGTCAATCCCGATCGGCGCGATCAGTTTGTTTCTGCTTTGCAAGAACAGGGTATCGTATCGGATTTTGAGTCGCAGATTTATCGCCGAGACGGAACAATAATTTGGATCGCTGAAAACGCGCGGGCTGTCTGCGATGAATCAGGGAAATTGCTCTACTACGAAGGTTTTGTAGAAGATGTCACCCAGCGCAAGCAAGCAGAATCTGCACTTCGAGAAAGCGAAGAACGCCTGCGCTTAATAATTGAAGGCGTTAAAGATTATGCTATATTTATGTTAGATCCAGATGGGTATGTAGCTAGCTGGAATTCTGGTGCAGAACGCATTTTGGGATACATATCTCATGAAATAGTTGGCAATAATTCGGAGTGTTTTTTCACTAAAGATGATATTGAAATCGGCAAGCACAAAGAAAAATTAATCAGGGCTGTGGCCGAAGGTCGATACGAAAATGAAGGCTGGCGGCTTCGCAAAGACGGATCGCGATTTTGGGCGAATATTATTGTTACTCCTTTGCGCGATGAAAGGGGAAAGTTGCAGGGCTTTTCTCAAGTAATGCAGGATATTACTGAGCAAAAGCGGGCGGCTGGGGAAAAGATGCAGTTGATTGCTTCTTTGCAGGCGTCGGAAAAAAAGTTTCGCACTTTGTACGAATCGACGACTGATGCGGTAATGCTGCTAGACGAAGAGGGTTTTTTGGATTGCAATCCGGCTACTTTAAAGTTATTTGGATGCAGCACTGAGTCAGAGTTTTGCGGCAAGCATCCTTCGGAGTTCAGCCCGCCGTTGCAACCGGACGGACAAGATTCTATGAGTCTTTCTCAAGAGCGAATTAATACGGCTTTGCGATCGGGAAATTGCCGTTTTGACTGGCGGCACCGTCGTTTGGATGGTTCTGAGTTTCCGGCGGAAGTGCTGCTAACTTCTATGGATATTGGCGGCAAAATTGGGCTGCAAGGCGTGGTGCGCGATATCACTTATCGGGTGCAGGCTGAGGAAGCATTGAAGCAGGCTAATGAGGTATTGGAATGCCGGGTTAAAGAGCGGACAAGTCAGTTGGAAGAGGCTATTAAAAAGTTGAGGTTATCGGAAGAAAAGTTTTCTAAGGCTTTTCGATCGAGTCCAGATCCGATGATAATTACTACTTTTGCTGAGGGTCGTTTTATTGAAGTTAATGATAGTTTTCTGTTGATGACTGGTTATGATTTAGAAGAAACGACCTGGAATACAGTACCGGGGTTAAATATTTGGGTAAGGCCTGAAGATCGACTTAATTTTAGGCGAAGTTTGCACGAACAAGGTGTTGTTCGCAATCAGGAATGCGAGTTTAGGATGAAGTCTGGATCGGTGGTGGTGTGTTTGCTGTCAGCAGAGTTGATTAATTTGGACGGCGAACTCTGTATGCTGGCGGTGATGACGGATATTACCGATCGCAAACACGCCGAAGAAGCCCTACGGGAAAGCCAGCGGGCATTGGCGACGCTGATGAGCAATTTGCCGGGAATGGCCTACCGTTTTCGCAACGATGCCGATCGCAGTATGGAGTTTGTCAGCGAAGGTTGCTATCAGTTAGCCGGGTATTCTCCTGAAGAATTTATCGGCACTCGGCAAGTTTCTATCTCGGAATTGACTCACCCGGACGATCGCGAGAATTTGTGGAATGCCGTGCAAATTGCTTTACAAGAAAATCGACCCTATCAGCTAAATTACCGAATTACTTCTAAAAATGGCGAATTAAAATGGGTTTGGGAGCAAGGTTTGGGAGTATTTTCCGACTCGGGAGAATTGATAGCTTTGGAAGGGTTAATTACTGATATTTCCGAGCAGAAACGCAGCGAAGAAGCTTTGCGGCGATCGCAAACAGAGTTAACCCAACAAAAACTTCAACTCGAAAATACTTTGCACGAATTGCAGCAAACTCAAGCTCAACTGATTCACACGGAGAAAATGTCTACTCTCGGTCAAATGGTAGCCGGTGTTGCTCACGAAATTAACAATCCTGTTAGCAGCGTCTGCGGCAATCTCGTCCACGTGGGCCACTACACCGAAGATTTGCTGAATTTGCTCGATATGTACCAGAAGCACTGCCCGCAGCCGCCGGCAGCAATTCAAGCTCAAATTAAGGATATCGAATTAGAGTTTCTGCTAGAAGATTTGCCGAAAGCGATGTCTTCGATGCAGGTTGGGGCCGATCGCATTCGGGAAATCGTGCGATCGCTCAGAAATTTCTCCCGCAAAGACGATTCTCAAATGAGCAAAGTTAACCTGCACGAAGGCATTGAAGGAACGTTGCTGATTCTGCAAAGTCGCCTGAAAGCCAGAGGTAACTATCCCGAAATTGCGGTAATTAAGGACTATGGAAATTTGCCTTTGGTTGAGTGTTATGCTGGGAAAATCAATCAGGTATTTATGAATTTGATCGGAAATGCGATCGACGCGATCGAGGAATACAACGAAGGGCGTTCAGTTGCCGAAGTCAAAGCTAACCGCAGCAAGATTAAAATTAGGACAGAAGTCCAAAACTCTAATGCTGTAATTAGGATTTCTGACAACGGCCCCGGTATGCCAGAAGAAGTTTCCCAGCAGTTATTCGAGGCTTTTTTTACCACCAAACCCGCCGACAAAGGCACCGGTTTAGGCTTGTCCATTTCCTACAAAGTTGTCCAAGAACACGGTGGCAAACTTAGCTGCGTGTCTGCACTCGGTCACGGAGCCGAGTTTATCATAGAGTTGCCGATCGAACAACCGATCGAACAATCCTAAAGTGCGATCGGGGCGATCGTATCCGGACTTACCATTGGTAATGATTGAGTAAGCGACTAATAATACTGGTACTTACTGTTTAAGAATCGTTAACATTGACCTACCTGATTGTTTTGAAGTCCTTTCTTTCACATTTTAGGAATGAGAATTAAATAACTTACAATGCGTGATGGTTCTTGTGGGATGGGCTCTTATAGCCCGTCCAGAAAGGGCAGGCGGGACGCTAGGGCCCCTACTCCCCACAAACTTGTGTAAATTATTTAATTCGCGATCGTTAGGAGAAAATGCCAGGGCTAGTTGAGAATGGTGCAACATTTCAGATACAACTAACTATTTTTGACAAGGGCTAAAAGATTGTCGGTGAAAGACAGATACACCGCAGCGTTCCAAAGCCAATTTATGTTTAGCTGTTCCATATCCCTTGTTATTTGTCAAGTCATATTCAGGATACTTAACAGCCAAACGTACTATTAATTCATCGCGCCAAACTTTCGCCACAATACTAGCAGCAGCAATCTGAATCGATCGCGCATCACCTTTAATCATCGTCTCTTGCTCGATCGCCAAATTGGGAATCCTTTGATTCCCATCAACCAAACACAAATCCGGCGTCACCTTCAACTTCAAAATTGCCCGTTTCATCGCCAACAAAGAAGCCTGCAAAATATTGAGGCGATCGATCTCCCGCACCGAAGCCGCACCAATTTGACAGTCAACAGCCACAGCCCGGATTTTCACAGCTAAGCGACTCCGGGCTGCGGCACTCAACTGCTTGCTGTCGCGCACCCCGCAACTTGCTAATTCATCGAGAACTTCGTCGGGCAAAATGCAGGCTGCAGCCACCACCGGCCCGAACAAAGCCCCTCGTCCGACTTCATCCACACCCGCAATTACCAGAGCGTTCGAGGGAGAGGGGGAAAGGGGAAGATGGAAAGATGGGAAGAGAGTAAAAATTTCTACTTCTTCCTTCTTCCTTCTTCTTTCTTTCCTCTTATCTGTTCCCTCTTCTTTCATAACTATTCATCCACAAGGGCAGATGAGCGGCGGCGCCGGCGGCGGTTGATAGCAGGCTCCTCGGGTTCGCTTGATTGGATCGGCTCCTGGGATTGGATCGGCTCAGGGGATTGGATCGGCTCCTGGGATTGGATCGGCTCCTGGGATTGGATCGGCTCCTGGGATTGGATCGGCTCAGGGGATTCGTCCATCAAATCACTGGGTTCCTCCATCCGATCAAAATCATCAGTTTCCTCGATCGAACTCTCGCCATAAATTTGGACATCATCATCATCATCATCATCATCATCCGCCTCAGAAAAAACAGGCTCAACTACCGACCTTTCTGGATAATAATCCCGTTCCTCATCCTCAACATTCTGTGGAGGCGTCGTCGCTTCAAATTCAAATTCGAGCTGCTCGAAAGGCGGCTTGTTCGGGGCCACTCCCGGAAGAGTCACCGAAACGATCGCATTCTTAGGATTTTTCACGCTGCGATCCGTAAGCACCAAAGGAGAAATGCCCATCAGAGCATAAACATCCTGCTCCTCCGCCGTCATTTCCACCGAAATCACCTCTGGAGGCTCCACCATCGGCTTCATCAACTCAGACTTAGCCGGACGCACGCGATCGAAATCCTCGCGCCTGCCAACAGTCGCCATATTCACCAGCCCGAAGCCCTCCGAAGCCGCCCGGATGCCGGGGGGTGCCAGATACTCAGAGCGCGTATCCGCAACGGGCGCGCTCGAAGTATTCGGCAGCCGCAACTTGCTGCGTACCGGTTCCTCCTCCGCCGGGAGAGCAAAAGGCTCTTCGCCAATCCGGCGGCGGCGGCGCCGTCTAGTTCCGTTCCCCAAATCCTGATAGCTGGGATGGTTGAGCAAGTCCAAAGGCAAGGCGTTGCTGCCGCTCTCAAAATCCAAACTTTCGCTTTGAGGCTCCCAAGCAGCCCTAGCAGGTTCGGGGGGGCGTTCTTCCCGCACCGGGGCAGTAGTTGCAGCAGCCACAGGCGTCAAGCTGCGGCGTTCCAATCCTTCGGGCAAATTCAACAAAACGCGGTTCGACGTAGCAACAGTGCGATCGGCCGATTCCCGCACCGCTGCGGCGAAGTCTTCTTCCCCAGGCAAGTGCACCAGATGACCCAACCCGCTGCAAGTAGGGCAAGTATGGCCGAACAACTCGTAAATATTTTGACCTTGGCGCTTGCGAGTGAGTTCTACCAGTCCCAATTCCGACAGTTGAGCGATTTGCGGCCGAGCTTTGTCAGCTTTGAGAGCTTTATTGAAATGTTCCAGCACCTGCAACTGATCGCGGCGGGATTCCATGTCAATAAAGTCAACAATAATCACCCCGGCAATATTGCGTAACCGCAGTTGTCTAGCAATTTCCGTGGCTGCTTCGCAATTTGTCCAGAGTACCGTTTCCCGAGCCGTCGCCGATCGAGTAAACGAGCCAGAGTTGACATCAATCACCGTCAGCGCCTCAGTCGGCTCGATAATCACATAACCACCCGAAGGCAAATCAACCCTCGGTCTGAGGGCTTCTCGAATCGCAGCGTTAACGCGGAAAAATTCTAAAATCGAGGCGCGCTCTCGGTGGTGGTCGATCAAAACTCCCGCAGGAAGTTTACCGCCGTTCCAGCTCATCAACTGCTGCTTCACCCGCTTAATTCCATTTTGCGAGTCCACCACAATCCGATTCACGTCACCGCTGAACATATCTCGCAGCACCCGCTGGATAAAATCGTCATCCCGGTTGAGCAGTGCCGGCGCCCGCGAAGTACCGCCTTCTAGTTGAACGGCTTCCCACTGTTTTTGGAGGACTTCCAAATCTTCCACGATCGCTTCTTCAGTCATCCCCTCAGCCTCGGTGCGTACCAGCAGCCCCATCCCGGCAGGTTTCACCAAAATAGCCAGGGCTCTGAGGCGGTTGCGCTCGGCTTCCGACTTGATCCGCCGCGAGAGATTGACTCCCCTGCCGTAGGGCATCAGTACCAAATAGCGGCCCGGCAGGGTAATGTTGCCTGTCAGCCGGGGGCCTTTGCTGCCCGTCGGTTCTTTCATTACCTGTACCACCACTTTCTGCTGGGGGGTCAGGAGTTCTGTAATTGCTCCTGCCGATCGTTTAAGGCGCAGCGGGCCGAGGTCTGTGACGTGCATAAACCCGTTACGTTCTGGGTCGCCAATATTAACGAAGGCCGCATCTATCCCAGGGAGTACATTTTCAACAATTCCCAAGTAAATGTCGCTGACTTGGTGGCTGCCTGTGGCTACCACAAGTTCTTGGATTTGATCTTCTGAAAATACGGCAGCAATGCGATGCTGCTCTGCTATAACTATCTGCTTTGTCATTCAATTTCCTCAAAAAACTGGCAGCAAGTTAGAGACACTTACGCACTCATAGTGCCTCTGACTTAGACTGTAATTAGTAGTAGCTTGAAGAGTTATTAGCTGTGAGTTGGTGCAGGCTGGAAGGAAAGTTAACTGTTGACCGTTCACTGTTAACTGTTGACTTTTCACTGTTAACTGTTACAGATAAAGTAGTTAAACCCGCCCGTACAGAGTTATGAGTTATGCTCAGCAGATAAATCTGAGAGATAGAAATAAGGAGGCTTTTATCGAGTTAGGAATCTTGAGTTTTGAATTGAGAATTGCGAAATCAATACTCAAAATTCAACACTTACAACTCTTCCTTTAAACGAGCGCGAATAAATTCATTGACACCGTACCAATTTCTTAACACACAACTTAACACTACGAACTGATAACTCCGCTTGCGTGGTGGTTGAGGGCTGGTTTTGAGCGAAAGTAGGTAGGAGTGAAAGCGTAAGGACTTTTGTTGAATTCTTGCGCGATCGCACTCAACATACCCCAGCTTCGCATTCGACTGCAACCTCCGCCCCTGCCAACCCTAAAACCTCGTCAGTCGATTTTAGATTTTAGATTTTAGATTTTAGATTTACTCCACAGATGAATCTCGGAGATTGAAATTTAGTCTAAAATCTAAAATTTTGGTTTTCCACGAATTAAGTCGGGGGCTTATCTCCGATTTTTGACGGGTCAGTCGATTTTAGATTTTAGATTTTAGATTTTAGATTTTAGATTTATTCCACAGATGAATCTGGGACATTGAACTAGAGTCTAAAATCTAAAATTTTTGGTTCTCTCCGACTTAAGTCGGGGGCTTATTTCCGTTTTTTGACGGGTCAGTAGATTTTAGATTTTAGATTTTAGATTTACTCCACAGATGAATCTGGGACATTGAACTAAAGTTGAAAATCTAAAATTTTTGGTTCTTCACGACTTAAGTCGGGGGCTTATCTGCGTTTTTTGACGGATCAGTCGATTTTAGATTTTAGGTTTTAGATTTTAGATTTACTCCACAGATAAATCTGGGAGCTGGAACTTTAATCTAAAATCTAAAATTTTTGGTTTTCCACGACTTAAGTCGGGGGCTTATCTCCGTTTTTTGACCCGCCAAAAACATTTATTGTTGAATACCCGCTCTGCGGTTTGAACCGTAAAATTTTTGAATAAGCCGACCACCGACAACCAGTCGATCGATCGAAATTAATCGCTAAATTTGGTTCAGACCCCGCTCCGGCGGGTTTGGCGCTAGATTTAGCCCGTGAATGTACAACAAAAAGGCTTAAAGTCTTGAACAGAAGCAAATTGCACCCAGCCCGCGTTGCTGGTTGACTCTTAGCGGCGAGCGACTAAAGCGCTCGAGCCGCGGCGGCTTCCATAACAAGCGATTATAGCGTGAAACGACACATCCCGATCGAGAGCCGAAGGTGAAATATTCCACCACCGCTTCCCTATCTTAACCATAACCCAGGATTAGCTGACTGCGCTCAACCTGTAGAAGCTGAATTTCCTGCTGGCTGACTTGTTCGAGCATGAACACAATATGTTCTGGTTTTAGCAAGTTGCCATCGCTGCGACAACTGCCCGTAAAACGCAAGACGGCTCTACCTTTGGATGTACCACCAAAGGCAGAGGTACTGTCTGGTTTCTGCTCTACAAGTTCTAGTTTGTGCAGCCTCTCGCGCAAATTCACATCCTGAGTCTTTCCCGACTTAGTAGTGTGCACCCGCCAAAAAGCCTCGGTTTCGGCGATCGTCTTGACCCAAGCTTCCCAGTTGGCATCAGGAGCCGGAGAGACAGGAGCTGAATTTTCACGGTCTAATTCGCCATTTTCTGTCAGCGAACCCCCTAAAGCCACAGCAATCACGTACTCCGCTGCTTCTAACAACTGGTTAGCAGAAGGAGCCTTGAGATCGATCGGCTCAACCTTGTAAATCGGAATATTTTCCGGCAGCTTAGCGGCCAACTTTTCCCGAAAACTCTCAATATCGATCGGCTCAGTCAGCTCAAAGTCAGCAATTTCCCCAGTGCTGGTAACGCCCAGAGGCAGAGCATTTGCCAGAGAAATCCGAGGGTTCGGGTGAAACCCGCCGGTAAACGAAATCGGCAAATCGGCTCTGCGGACTACTCGATCGAACAATCGGATCAAATCCAAATGACCGACCAAAGCCATATCGCCCACCTTCCCGAACCAAACCCGCAAACGCTGTTTCCGATCCGTATTCGGCACAAACTCCCCAGCAAACTCTGGAATTGGCAGCGCATCCACCACCACATTGTGTCCGAAATCGGTGCCGCAAACCCCGCAGCGCGAACACCCTTCAAAGGAACAGTCGGGAACCGTCGCTGCTTCCAAAGCCTTTTGCAAGTCAATTTTCAGCCAGTTTTTGTCGATCCCCGTGTCTAAGTGATCCCAAGGCAGGGCCCGATCGAGAGAGAGGGGGAGAGTGGGGGAGAGGGAGAGGGGGAGAGAGGGAGAATTTGGAAAATCTTCCTTGATTTCTCTTCCTTCTTCCTTCTCCCTTCTTCCGACGGACATTGAACTGACATCCGTTACATCCGTTACATCCGTTACAGAATCCGTTGCCGAACTTTCTTCTTCCTTCTCCTCTTCCTTCTCAAAAAGATTCCACTCGCCGCTTTCGACTTGGCGGTATTTCCAGGTAAGGCCCGACTCATCGATCGCCTGAGTCCAAGCTTTGTAAGCCCGATCCAAGCTTTCCCACCACGCATCCATACCCGCGCCAAGTTCCCAAGCGCGGCGGACTACAGCGGCCAAACGCCGATCGCCCCGTCCGACAAAATCCTCCATTGCCGAAATCCGCACATCAGTGTAATTCACCTTGACACCCCGCATCCCCCGAAACTCTTCCTTCAGGAGTTTTTGCTTGCGGGAAAACTCAGCAGTAGAAACCGAGTGCCACTGAAAAGGAGTGTGAGGCTTAGGCGTAAAATTAGAAATTGTCAAGTTAAAATTCAGTCCCCGCCGACCATTGATCCTGCATTCCCTGTGCAGCCAGCGGACTGTTTCGGCGATGCCCAGAACATCTTCATCAGTTTCCCCAGGCAAACCGATCATAAAATACAGCTTGATTTTATCCCAGCCGCGATCGACCGCAGTTTTGACACCCCGAAGCAATTCTTCGTTGGTCAAACCTTTGTTAACAATGTCGCGCATCCGCTGAGTACCAGCTTCCGGGGCAAAAGTCAAACCGCCTTGTCGCGTACCGCCGAGAATGTCGGCAATATTATCGTCAAATCTGTCAACCCGCTGGCTGGGTAGAGACAGAGAAATATTTTTATCTTTCAGGCGATTTTTGATTTCCATGCCGACTGCTGGGAGTGCCAGATAGTCGGAACAACTGAGGGAAAGCAGGGAAAACTCGCTGTGCCCGGTGGCTTGCATCCCCTGTTCTATTGCCTCTACGACTTGCTGCGGTTCGACATCGCGCGCGGGGCGAGTCAGCATTCCCGGCTGACAGAAGCGACAGCCGCGGGTGCATCCCCGGCGGATTTCTACTGTCAGTCTGTCGTGTACTGTTTGGACGTAGGGAACTAGGCCGATCGAATAAGCTGGTATGGGAGTTGCCACGCGGCGCAGAATTCGTTCTGGAACTTGCGGGCGGTTGGGATGAACGGAACCGTCGGCCGCCATATCGTAGAATTGCGGGACGTAGACGCCTGGAATTTGCGCTAAATCCAGCAGCAATGCTTCTCGGCTCAAATTATTAGTTTTGCCTTCTGCCAAAATCAAGCCAATTTCTGGCAGCAACTCTTCTCCATCTCCCAAAGCGATGAAGTCAAAAAAGTCCGCGTAGGGTTCGGGGTTGGAAGTTGCCGTTTGCCCGCCAGCAAAAATCAGCGGCATTTGACCGTTTTGGGGATTGGTCGCTCTTTCTTGCCAAGTTAGGGGAATGCCGGCTAAGTCCAGCATTTCCAGAATGTTTGTCGCTCCGAGTTCGTAGCTGAGGCTGAAGCCCAGAATATCAAATTCTGTGAGCGATCGCCTTGATTCTACGGCAAACAGGGGAGTTTTGGTTAATCGCAGTTTTGCTGCCAAGTCGGCGGCGGGCAAATAAGCTCGATCGCACAACTGCCTCGGCAAAGCGTTCAAAATGTTGTAAAGGATGATGTGCCCCAGATTGGAAGCACCAACTTCATAAACTTCTGGGTAAGTGAGAACCCACCGCACAGACGCCTCGTCCCAAGGCTTGTGCGTAGCCCCCAATTCGTTTCCCAGATAACGAGCAGGCTGATTAATGTCTGCTGTAAGTAATTCTTCGACTTTTACTGCCACGGCTCGACTCGCTAAATATTTGCGACTCTTAAGCAGCCTACCTTAAAATCTGCCAACACGCCAACGACAGTCGCCTGTCTTTTGGGCCATTTAACCGAATTGGCTGTGTTTTGTTGCGTGTTATTCTCGATGAGGAGGTTCTATCAGTGTTGTTTTACGCAGGAGTTTTCTGCATGAAAGCTATCGACATTTTCAAATATCTCAAAAACTCGATCGAGTTGGCTGAGTTCCAGAATCATCTTAATCCCGGGGGATACCGAGCAAATACTAAACCTGCGCCCCATTCTTTTCGCTTGCTTGAGGCCCGACACCAATGCCATTAAACCGGCACTGTCAATAAATGTTACTGCGCCCAAATCTACGAGTACCGCTACAACCCCGGGGGCTGCAATTGCTGTGATGAGTTCCCGTCCGAATTCTCCGCAGGTGGCTGCATTCAGGTAGTCTAGGGGTCGAATCACCGTAATTGGTTTATGGGCAAGAAGTGTCTGCATATGTCAAACCTATGATTGCTACGTATTTTCAACTACTGCGCTGGACTGATGTAAGCCTAAACCTACTTGATTGCTCTGAGCCTAACTTAATCTAAGGCAAACTGACCAGTTGTTGTCAGTAGTTTTACTGAATCTTTATTTATTGACTCTTTTTTATGAAATTTTGCCTAAGATTTGGGCAGAAAACGTAAGCTACTATACTATTTTTTATTAATACCAGCAGGCGCAAGTATTGGTAACTCTAAAAATAGCGATCGACTTTGCTCTAGCTGTTAGATAAAACTGAACAAGGTAATTTAAATCACTTGCTAGTTCTGATCTAGATCACCTGCTCGCTCGACTGTTCAGAGGACAATAAAACTTTACATCTTGCAAAAATAGCTGGGATGGGCCGGAGAGCCCGTCCGAAAATTTGATCGAAAGGACTTTTGCAAGAAGTCTACTGTACGGAGTTCTCCGACTTACTATGCAAGCAACTCATGCTATTCGTCAACTTGTAGAAAAAGCCCTCTACATTAAGCAATTGACGCCTGACATTGAAAACGAAATCAACTACGAGCTCACCCGTTTGGGGTACATCTCGGATATTGATTATGAGGCTTTAGAGTTATTAATGGATGAAATGGATGCCGGTCGGGTGCAATTGGTATCTAGCCGTCGATAGTGGGAACCGGGCAGCCAGTCCACATCCAAGAACAAACAAATCCTTGCACAGCGGGCAATAGAGGAGTGTTAAGCTGCTACGCAGCTAAACCGGATAAAATAGCATTGCCTTTATTTTTGATTTTTCGATCCCATTTAATAACCAG
>NZ_JAUBRP010000114.1:0-14335 GCF_036701935.1 Microcoleus sp. M2_D5
ACAACAAACTACATTGAAATTTAGTCGGATTTAACTGTAGCATATTTTGGGTTCCAGTTAAGATGCGTTTACCCTGGCATCTTGCCCGCCCGTGAAAGTGACAAATGGGATAACTGCGAACCTAATCTATCCTTTCCATCACAATTCCATCAACTATTTCATAACCCCAGTTAAAATGTCGATTTGCCAATTGTTCAGCCATGTCGGATTCGCCTAAATTGCAGAGTTCAACTAACTTTTGATATCCGGCATCTCTTTCTCGCTGTAACCTTTCCCGCCGCAGATTTTCCCGAGTTTCCTCCGAAGGATTTTGCCGTTCTTCCCCCAGCGGATTAATCTCGCTAATTCGTTTCATATCTACCTAGCTTGTAGCTTGTAGGGTGCGTCAGTCTTAAGTTTAGTAGAAAAAATAGGTTTTCCCAACTGACGCACCCTACTCAGGTGCGTCAGTCTTAAGTTTAGTAGAAAAAATAGGTTTTCCCAACTGACGCACCCTACTTCCTAAAAAGGGATTGACTCGACTATTTCACCGTCTACTATTTCGTAACCCCAGTCTGGATTCGCAGCGATTTGTTTTTCAATGATACTTCGACCGAGAGGAGTTTGATAAGCTTTTTGCAAAGAGGAAATACTGGGAATTTCGGCGGGAGCGGGCGATGCTGTTTCTGGAAGTTTGGGCGGTTCTGGTGCCGGTTCAGATGTGGCTTGATTGAGGGCTAATTGCGGCGCGATCGCCCCTAATTTTCGCATCACGCTATCCTTGGTGATTTGCGGTTTTTCGTTGAAGGAAGAGGGCAGATATGGCGTGTCAACGCCCTGCTGTTTTGCTTTGAGGGCATCATCCGCAAGCCGATCGCACTTTCGCAAAAATCCCTCCCACAAATCCTTCCCCAAAACCGGATTTCTCAAGTCACTACGAGCCTTAGAAACAGCCGCTTCCAGCGGTTCACCTTTGTGAACGTAATACTGAATTCGCTCTTCTTCAAAAGCCGGATAAGGCACTTCCGGCTCGATTTCCCAATCTCGCTTGACTTTCTGACTTTCTCCTAAAGGAATTCCGGCGATAAATTCATCCCAAAAAGTCGATGTTAAGCCTTTTGTCATGCTGTCAATAATTTTAAATGCCCACCCAGAAGGATTGCCAAATCCTAAGCTGCGCTCTTGAGCATATGCTTCTAAAGCTCGCTGAAAATTGTGCAGTTGTTCTTGGGAGTTCCAAGGGCCGCTAAATCGGTAATTTGGGGTGACAGCAACGGCTATTTGCTGGCGCGGTTGCCCGAAATATTTATCGGTTTTGACTTCATAATTTGGAGGGGGAGTTTCGGCAATTACTTCTACATATTGATTGTTGTTTTCGGGGAGTGTTTGTGTTATAAGAGCGGCAGGATGATGAGTTAAAAACTTATTAACTTTTTCTTCGAAAATGTCAATGTCCGCCCAGAGTTCTACTAGGGTGTCGCTGTTGGGATTGGTTGATGTTGTTTTCAGGAGCGATCGCACTTTAAGCAACCGGATCGCGAGTTCTTGTTCTTCGGGATTTAAACCCGTAGCTTTTTCAATTTCTGCGGTGGTAGTTTGCACCCAATTCTCGGAATTGGCAAGTTGAGATTGCCATTGCAATAATTGGCAAAGAAAAATACTCGCCGCGACTCCGCCGGTAATTTGGGCGAGTTTGGGATAGTAGATGGCGGGATTGCCGAGATTTCCTAAAAATAGGCCTATTTTCATTTTTTATATTTCTAACTTTCTTGAACGGTAGGGTGCGCCTCGCAAGCACCTTACCTCGAATAAACTAGGATTGAGAAACTTAAGATTTTCTTTAAGCTTCTGTGTATTCCCGACTGAATGGAGTTTGTAGGGGAAAGACGGGGATCGCATATTCGATCGCCAGATTGACAGGACAGACTTAAACGTAATAATAAATTATTTACTGTACAGATCCTCCCAAAATGAATCCAGAACGCCAAGAGGCTTATTTGAACTTAATCGAGCGAGTCCTTACCTGTCCCAACGGTCAAGAACCAGAGGTTTTGAGTTCGTGTTCCGATTTAATTGATGCGGGATTTGTGCAAATGCTAATCCAGATATCGGCTTCAATGGCGCGCGAAGGCGACGAAGATACTGCTAATTTTTTAGTGCAACTTGCGCGTTTGCTGGGGAAATCTTTGGGTTTGTCGCCGGATTTGAGACCGGGTGGGTACAGTAGTGCAAAGGGGTAGAGAAAAAGTGCGTTAGCGAAGCTCTCGAAGAGGATCGCCTCTTTGTATCGTGTTTTGAGAAATGAGGGCGATTCCCTACCCTTCGGGATAGCTTCGCCTCACCTACTTTTTAAATGCAGCGATGGCTTTAGAGTTTATATTCGAGAGGCTCGCAAAAATCATCCACCCCAGTTTTAAACACATAAATAATCACCGCCGTTATCAAAATTTCCGGGCAAACTTTCGCAGCAACTAAATCTCCGAATGCTGCATTCAATCGCCCATTTGTCAACTCTTCTTTAATCTCCGATTTGCAGATAGCAACGCGGCATCTTTTAGCCAATCCGTCTAGCCAATTTTCCGAGATATTCGGTTCTTGTCCCGCTTGAATTGCCAGAGAAATCGCTGCATCTTCGATATTTCCCTCGCAATCTTCGATTTCGTCGAGGGCTTTTAGGGCTTCGGGATAGGCGGCTAATTCGGAGCGAAATTTGGCAATTTCTTGGGAGGTAATAACGACCATATTATTTGGGTAGGTGCTTTGTTTGCGGGACAAGTTTAGGCGTTAAGTTTGATATTATAGCATTTTTTTGTTTTGGGTTGGGATTGGGCGATCGAATAATCGCAATTGCCTCCCGTCCCGTGCAAGTCCTGAACTGGTGTGCACATCGTACAAAAGTGGGGATTTGAGAGTTGCAAAATTGTACTGAAAATGTTATACTTCCCAATCATACAAATTATTCATTGTCAATAAAATATGAAATTAAAAAAATGGTTCATGCGGGCAATAGAAATAGGGCTACTAGGATCGATCATTTATTGTATAACGTTTGTTTTTGGAAAAATTTTACCTCCGAGTGAATATCTGAAAACTATGCACTCTGCTAGTTCACCTTTTCTTACAGCTATAGCAGTTTTAGCATTTGTTAAAATGTTGAAAAAAATGGGTTACTTATTACCAGTAAGAATCAGAAAGTCAATTAAACGGCTAGATCAAGATATATCCATATTGGTTGTTTTGATGTTTGTTTTTTACTTTGTTTTATATAGTCCTTCTGTTGTGCCAAAACAGCTTTATTTTTATTATTATATGGTGACTAAAGATTTGAATAATCGACAAGTATTCCTTTTAGACCCAGTTATTTCTTTTGTTTGGACAATTCCTTTATTAGGTCTGTTGTGTATTTTACGTTTGATATTATTATCGATAATAATTATGCCATCTGGAACTAATATTGCATATAGAAAATACAACAATTATGTATTATTTATTTTTTCAATAACTAGAATACTGAATACAATCATATTGGTTGTGTTTTCAGTCGTAAGCTATTCTTTGGCTCTGTGGCTTTTCTGGTTCTTAATAATAGGAATAATGACAGCACCTCAATCAATAATAATGTCAATTAACCCAAATCTACTACTAGAATACCTAAATATAAGTCCAGATTTGTATTATCCATTAGTTGTACAAAAATTACCTTGGTGGACAATACCTTATGCTTTATTACAATGGCTTTTTCTATTTTTATCCGTAGCTTTTATGGCAATTAATTTATGGACATTTTTATGTATTGGTATTTTGATGCTATTAAGGTTTTTGGTTCCTGTTAAAGTGAAATTAAATGTAAATATTAATAGAAAAATTTCTAATTTTATTTGGGGCTTTGTCAATAATTTAATCAATCTTATAGAATTTATATCCACTTTTTTAATGTTCTCAGACTATCTAAAAATAGCTATTATAGATATGGGACTGTCCTATGCTTTGGCTAGTGATTTTACACCCAAATCTAAATCAGAAAATCTCAGGAAATTGGCAGATAAATTTGCTCAAAAATGTCTTGGTACGAAAATTAGTCTCTTTGGTCTAGATCATCGCAAATTTAAGCTTATTAGTAATATAGCTGCTAAACTTCTTCTTTTAGGAGATTTAAAGAAAGCGGATAGAATTTACAGTGCGCTGTGGGAATCGGCAAGAAATCAAACTGAATCTGGAAAAGTATTACCTAATTTTATTAATAATAGATTAGTAATACGCAATCTTATACATAATATGTTCAATATATTCGCAGTACCTAATTTTATAGATAATGTATTCAGTGAAGTCTGTTATTACTATATTGAAACATCTCAGTATGAACTTTTGAATTTGTTGATTAATGATTCAGCTACCCTTGTCCAGAAAAATCAACTGTCAGAAATAACTTATATTACCAATAAGATGAGGGCAGATTTTGCTAAAAATGTTTATTCTGAACAGACAGACGAAGATTTAGATATATGTTTAAGTTGGGAAAAAATATTTACGATATTAGTTGGTTTGCCAGATATCTTAAATTATTCTCTTAATGCAAATATATTGTGGGCCACTAAAGTGGTCTGGATGGCTAAAGCACCAGAAGATTTTTTTAAGCTTTTTCTTGGCTGGATAAAAGATTTTAAAGATTATGAGCCGATCTTCATAGAAGAGAATCAGAAAGATTTAATTTGTTTATTAGAAACCTTGCGCTTGATTTTTGTAACACAAAGTAAAATTTACAGGTTTATTTCTACTCAAACTTTTGAATCAATTCCTACAAAAACAGAAATAACAGCAACTTTAATTAAACAACAGTCATTGAATATATCAAGCATGAAAATTTCAGTGGACAACTCATTGGCCAAAGATAACGTCAAGCTAATTACCGTACTTTATCTATTGGCTAGTGAGTATAAATCTGTCAATACGTTGGGCAATCATAGATTGGAAAAGGGATTGGAAGAGCTATTAAAAAAAATATTGAAAGAGAGCATTGAGTCAGCTCAAAAAAATGGACGAGAAATGGAATTAGCTTTTCTCCAATGCTGTCAGGGTAAAATATTGATAAATACAGGTTGTGCAGAAGACGGCTTTCATAGGCTTCTTAGAGGTATCGAAACTTATGAAGGTATTCGTCACAGCGTCAGCACCGATCAGCTAGGATTAGGCTTTGGCAGTAGTTATTTAGAATACTATGACTGGGCTATTGATGCCTTAATTAAATTAAGAAATCCATCACTTGCTTTTGAGTACACAGAACGAGCCACAGCACGGGCTATCCTAGATTTGGTATCCAGAAAAACGTCTCGTTTCGGTTCAGTAGATGAGTCTAACCAAGTTGCTAAATTGATTGGTGAAATCCAAAACCTCGATTTCACTATTTATTTTTCTCAATCCAGTATCTACGAAGCCCCTTTCATCGCTAAGTTTTCACCGACTGTGCTAAAACGTCAACTAGAAAGAAACTTCTACACAGACAAGAAGCAAAGGTTAAAGCATCTCCTTAATAATCGGGATTCTCTGGTTGCTGAACTCAAAGCTATCGACCCAGTATCCGCTACCCTAGTCGAAGTAAAACCGCTCACATGGAAAACTTCCAGCAAATCAGAAGAAAACTCTATTCCCTTTGAGGCCTTATGGAACAGTCAGACAATCGCTGAAACAGAAACGATTCTCTGCTTCCACGTTATCCATAAAGTGAGCTTTGCTCAAAATAAGCCTTGGGATAAGATTGTCTGCTTTGCCATGTACAAAGAAAACGGCTCTTTGCAATTGCATCATCATGTTGTTGACGACCCTGAAACTGTTGCAAAGCTACAACCACTATGTCAAGGAATAGCTAGTGAGGTGGAGAAAAGGGAAAGGGATTTGAAGACAAAGAGCCTCGATCCGCTCAGCAATAACCTAATCATTCCTCTACTACAACATCTTCCTATTTGCTGTAACTCCCTCACAATTGTTGCCAACAGCGATTTGCAATTTTTCCCCTGGTCTATTTTGTACGATCGAGACGACAAGCAGCTAATAGAGAGATTTCGCATCAGGACTACTCCTAGTCTCAGTCTCATGTATTTACTAAAACAGCGAGAAGACTTGCGAAATACTGATATTCCCACTAAGTTTTTAGTAGCTGGAGTCGAGCAATATCCCAACCCGCGAGAATACCTTTTCTGGTCTGGCGTGGAAGTCAACCGGATTTCCCAACTGTACGACCCAGCCTCAGTTCTCAAAGACGCGGATGTTGACGAGCATTTTGCGAACAAGTTCAAACAAGCTGAAGTTATCCACTACAGCGGACACGGCAACTATCGAAAGTTTGATGCAGAGCAAGACGCTTTAGACAAAACCTATCTCTGCCTTTATAATAAAACAATCTCTGCTACTCAAATCCTTGATGGTGCTTTGGAAAATCCAGCCGCTAAGGTAATGATTCTATCTGCCTGTCTAACTGGTCAGGGAGATTTAACAAGATCGGGCAGCGAGATATTAGGATTAGAAAGAGCATTATTTCACGCTGGTTTGTCATCCCTCGTCACTACCCTTTGGAGTGTTGATGAGTTTGCAACTACTTTGCTAATGCTCAAGCTGCATTTCGTGTGGCGTCAACAGAATAACACCTTGGGAACTTTAGCCGATTCTCTCAGAGAGGCACAACTTTGGCTTAAGAACTTGAGCTGGCAACAACTTAAACAAGAGTTTCCAGAAATTGAGCGAGATGTTGATAGCTGCCTTGCTACCTATCAAACTCGGATTACTCGCGCTAGGGGAAATGAAGATGAGGACTTAGCAAGAAAGTTTGAAAATGACCTCGAATATTATCAAAGTGCTCTCAAACGGCTTCAATCAGAAAGCAGCAGAAGAATCTTTATCTATGATTACTTCTGGGCAGCATTTCAGGTCAAAGGATTAGGATAAGCCATGCAAGATGCAACCGATTTATTGCACCGTTTGCTACAATGAAATTATATCAACTGTATCAGCAGCCATACTACTGACTTCCTTTCACCATAACTAAATTATAAAAGACATGGAAGACCACGATATCATAGCTTTTATTCTTGCCGTACTCCAACAAACAGAACAGCTACCCGCACCAGTCCAATCAGAGTTCAATAAAATCAGTGAAAATTTCACAATTGCGGATATCGAAAGACTTGCCGAATTACATCCCTCTCTACTAACGGCCTATGAATATGCCGATGATTGCTTGATGAATGGCGACAACCGCAGTAAAAAATCAGAGGCCTTGCCGGATGAATCTGAGGAGGACAACCCTAGTAATACCGAGCTTAGTAACAGCATCAGGAGTGGCGACACAAGCGATAGGAAAAACTTAAAGCAAATTATCAATCTTACAGTGGAGGCAAAAGTAAAGCCACGAGAATTGCTAGAAGAAATCTTGGAAGCTAGTGACTCAGTGCAAGCAGCTAAAGATAAGATACTATCATTAATTGCAAACGGTTTAGCCCATGATTAACAATAATTTGCTAATCTACCCGACAGTGGGTTTATTTGTCTACGATTTAGCTGAAGGGATCGGGGAAACTGAGGAGAAGATTAGCAAAAACCGCCAACTGTTTGGGCAAAAAATTTATGGTGACAAAATCTCGCCTTCACAGTTAGAACAACTCAAACAAGCTGAAACTGAAACCCGTGATTATATCAAGTTACTCGGTAATGGAAAAACAGTAGCATTTGAGTCTAGCCTTGACGGTTACTGCTATCCTGTCAAAATCGGCGATACTTATGCCGCACTATTTGACTTGGCTGGCAAAAAAGAACCAGACGACAAGAAATTTGCACCTGAAGAAATCGACCGTTTAGGATGGCAGAAAGAAAAAATTACCTCCCGCATTAATTCACCAGCTACAATTGGTCAAAGTTGGCTGGTTTGGGGACAATTGACGAGTGACGATCGAGACGCTTTAGTAACTGCTGAAAATTGCTATACCAAATTGAATTTATTTCCCAATGCTAAATGGCAAAGAGACTTAAAAGCCGAAGGGCAATTTTTAGGAGCAAATTTCTATGAGTTGTGGCTGCCACCAGGGGATAGCGGCAATATCAGCGAAAATTATCATGTCTTAATTTGCTTGTTTCCTTACAATAATGGTCAATCAATTCGCGATATTAGCAAGACTGTCGGTAAACTTTATACGCATTTGATGCGATTATTTGCCTACCGCAATAAGATCGTTTGGGCTTACACTCAAACCCGCCAGCTTAAATCTGACCTCAAAGATGCTTCGCGGACGATTCAAAAAATATTTCAGCAACTCCCTGAACAGGTTAATGTATCTAAAATTGACCTCAAAAAATTGCAATATAATTTAGTTGATTGTTTAAAAATTTTATTGGTTTATGCCAACTATATTAGTGAATTAAAAGAACAAGAAAGTACGATATCAACTAACCTCGAAAATTATACTAAGCGGCTGACAACAATAGGCGATAGGATGGGAAATGACCCCAAGGATTTCCAATTTATGGCATACTTCAGCGATTTTGCTAAAGCAAAGTATCTATCGCAAGTGGAAGCCGATAACAAGAGTCTGAGTCCGGGTTTGAGGTTGTTGGAAAATGCGATCGCAACAATTGAAGGGATTATTGAGATTGAGAGGGCTAAGAGCGATCGCACTTTAAATGTTACAATCGGTGCTGTAGGTGTGGGAATTGCCACCAGCGGAGTTTATGCCAGCACTTATGCCAGTCAAATCAAAAGTCCCGCCAGCCGCGACAATCCGATGGATGTAAATGCGGTTTTTGGGTTAAGTATTGGTTGGGGAATTGTAGCAAGTGCGATCGTCTTCGCCCTCATAAAAATTGGCAAAAATTGGCGTTAAAACGGAGTTAGGAAAAATGACAACCGTTACTTTAAACTTAGATACTGTCGAATTAACAGACGAACAGTTTTACCGTTTGTGCCAGATGAATCGAGATTGGCAATTTGAACGGACTGCTAAAGGAGAAATTATCATTATGTCACCAGTAGGCGGAGTTAGCGGCAATCGAGAAGCCAGTTTAATTGGTTTAGTTTGGGTATGGAATCAGCAAACGCAGCTAGGGAGAGTGTTTAGTTCTTCAACTATTTTTCGATTGCCAAATCAGGGCGATCGATCGCCCGATGCCGCTTGGGTTAGTATGGAAAGATGGTCGGCTTTAACTGATGAACAAAGGGAGAAGTTTCCGCCGATTTGTCCTGATTTTGTCATAGAATTGCGATCGCGCACAGACCCGCTAAAGCCGCTTCAGGAGAAGATGCAGGAATATATCAACAGCGGTTTGCGTTTGGGTTGGTTGATTAATCCTCAAGACCAACAAGTGGAGATTTATCGCGCTAATTCTGAGGTGGAGATTGTACAATTTCCAGTTACTTTGTCGGGTGAAGATGTGTTACCTGGATTTGTGTTGAATTTGCCGATGGTTTGAATGGGAATTAGAGGAATCGGCGATTGAAATCGCGTCTACACAAACGAAGTCCGGATGGTGCGCGGACTGAAGATTAGATTAGATTTTTACCGTTTCCAATGCTATTTTTTTCGGACAAATATCATCATCATACCAACCAGTCAAAGCAACGGCCAAAGCATCGGCCGCATCATCCGGTTTCGGAATATAACCCAACTCCAACTCCCGCGCCACAGCTTCTTGCACTTCCAATTTATCAGCATTTCCGCGCCCGGTTAAAGCTTGTTTAATTTGCGCTGGGGTAAACTCGAACAGCGGCACTCCACACTGCGCTAATACCAGCGTCAAAACGCCCCGCGCTTGGGCGACAAGTATCGTATTTCCCATTTTGTAAAAGAACAGTTTTTCGGCAATTGCCAAATCTGGTTTTATTTGTTCAATTACAGCGTGCAAATCTTCGTAAATGGTTTTGAGGCGCTGTCCCATTTCCTGTTTTGGGGTTGTTTTAATCACGCCGCAATCAATCATTGAAACAATGTTTTCATCTTGTTTTCCGGGGACAACATGACAGGAAATTGCGCCGTAGCCGAGGCTTGCTAAGCCGGGATCTAATCCGAGAATTATCTTTTTCATGGGCGATTAGTCATCAGTTACCGTCATTAATTTTTAGTTTGGTTTCTACACACTGATGACTGATGTACTTATTTCCTAAAAGAGTTCGGAATTACTGAGATATTGCAGCAATGTGAATCAGGGGATTTTGCGTGGGGGAGGGCGGGTTTATTTAGCCTGTTTGCAAGCTTTAAGGCCCTTGGCGAACCCGCCCCTACAGCTTCCACACGAATGGTGCAATATCTCAGTTATTATCAACTGGTTTCTAGGCCGAATACCCGATCGAACACTTTGGTCACTTTATACCCCGAATCTATTGATTCTAGCGGGTCTTTCCGCAATCGGTGCCGCAAACACAGAGTCATCACCCGGCGAATATCGTCCACAGTCACCTCTGTGCGGCATTCCAAAGCCGTGAAAGCTTTCGCAGCCCGATTTGTCACCAAATCACCCCGCAGCCCGTCTACGTCCAATTCCGCGCAAACTTGGGAGATTTTTACCCGCAATTCTCGATCGATAGTTACCGATTTCAACCTTTCCTGGGCTTCCACCAACTTCTGCTGCATCTCATCTTGTTCGTGCTGGTATTTCGCGAGAAACTCCGGCGGATTTTGGTCAAAATTAGAGCGCTGTTCGACAATTTCCACTCTTAAATTGGGGTCTTTCACAGTCCGAATTTCTGCGTGCATCCCGAATCTGTCGAGCAACTGCGGCCGCAATTCTCCTTCTTCCGGGTTGCCGGAACCGATTAAAATAAACTTAGCCGGGTGGCGGATCGAAATGCCTTCTCTTTCGACAGTATTCCAACCGCTGGCGGCGGAGTCGAGCAAAACATCGACTAAATGATCGTCGAGCAAATTGACTTCATCAACGTAAAGAATGCCGCGGTTAGCTTTAGCTAAAAGCCCGGGTTCAAAAGCTTTCACACCTTCTGACAAAGCTTTCTCGATGTCGATCGTACCGCAAACTCGGTCTTCGGTAGCGCCCAAAGGTAAATCTACCATTTGGACTTTTTTGCGGGCGATTTTAATATCAGTTTGAGATAAAGTGCGATCGCGCACCTCATCGCTCATCAAATCTGGATCGCTGGGATGACTGTTAAAAGGATCGTCAGCCACCACCTCAATTTCCGGCAGCAAATCAGCGAGGGCGCGGATTGTGGTAGATTTACCAGTACCTCGATCGCCCATAATCATCACCCCGCCAATTTTGGGATCGATGACATTCAACAGCAGCGCTAGTTTCATCTCCTCCTGGCCAACAATTGCAGTGAAGGGAAAAACAGCGCGGCGGGCGGAGGTAACAGTTGGCAGAGCACCCGCATTCAGGGTATTGCTGACTTCGGCAGTAGGACTCACAGGATAACTCAAAATATAATAATTGCTTGTTTATTGTAGGGGATAAGGGATTGTCTGGGGCGATTCCCTTCGGGATAGCTTCGCACGCGCGTAGTTGTAGGATGCGTGAGGGCCAGAAATCTTTGACTGGTGGCGTGTGACTGTTGACTTTCACGCACTTTGTCCTTTCCGCAGTGAAGTGCAACTAAGCTTTTCTGTATTTAAATTGCACCTGTGGGGCGGGCTCTCCTGCCCAACCCCTACTCCCCACAGGAGTTTTCAGCAAAATCACCAGTAAATTAAATGCGGGTAGATTGCAAATTTTGGGCGATCGGCAACCCTAATGTAAACTTATGTAACGATTCACCGCGCTTCGCATAAAAACCTCAACTTCCCCCAGATAGATAATTAAGAGCGTTTTCAACCAACTATTTTTCAGGGGTAGTATGACTGAACTTAACATCGGGGCATTGACTGACAGCACAAGCTACACAGGTAGTGTTGACACTACAAATATTTTTGACCTTTACAAATTTAACATCAACAGTCCGGGAAGTTTCAAATTCGCGATCGACGGTTTGAGCGGGAATGCCGACGTATTTTTGTTAAACTCTAGTGGCGAAACCCTTTACAGTTCCACCAACGCGGGAACCAGTGCAGAAACAATTAGTGTTGACAGCTTACTAGCCGGAGACTATTCAGTCAAAGTTTTGCAAATCAGCGGCGACATCAAATACACGCTGAATTTAGCACCAACTAGCACTCAAAAATCATCCGACGCAGACACCCTCATCGGTGCAAAATCAGATTCTCCACTTCCCTCAAACAGCGCCGCAACTTCGGAAAAACCCACTGCAAACATAGATGTAATTACAGGAACTCCTGTTGATGAAAAGACAGTCACCGCAGAAACAACATCAACAACTACCGAAAAACCCGTCACTACAGACTCCGAAACAACTCTCACATCTGAACCGGAAAAACCTCTAAAAACAAGTGAATTTGGGGCAGAAATTACCTCAACAACTACCGAAAAATCAGTCGCTACCGACTCCGACACAACTCTCACATCTGAACCGGAAAAACCTCTAAAAACAAGTGAATTTGCGGCAGAAATTACCTCAATAAATACCGAAAAATTAGTCGCTACCGACTCCGAAACAACTCTCACATCTGAACCGGAAAAACCTCTAGCAACAAGTGAATCTGCGGCAGAAACAACAACAACTACCGACAAACCAGTCGCTACCGACTCCGAAACAACTCTCACATCTGAACCGAAAAAACCTCTAGCAACAAGTGAATCTGCGGCAGAAACAACATCAACAACTACCGACAAACCAGTCACTACCGACTCCGAAACAACTCTCACATCTGAACCGGAAAAACCTCTAGCAACAAGTGAATCTGCGGCAGAAACAACAACAACTACCGACAAACCAGTCGCTACCGACTCCGAAACAACTCTCACATCTGAACCGAAAAAACCTCTAGCAACAAGTGAATCTGCGGCAGAAACAACATCAACAACTACCGACAAACCAGTCACTACCGACTCCGAAACAACTCTCACATCTGAACCGGAAAAATCTGTAGCAACAAGTGAATCTGCGGCAGAAACAACAACAACTACCGACAAACCAGTCACTACCGACTCCGAAACAACTCTCACATCTGAACCGGAAAAACCTCTAGCAACGACTGAATCTGCGGCAGAAACATCAACAACTACCGACAAACCAGTCACTACCGACTCCGAAACAACTCTCACATCTGAACCGGAAAAACCTGTAGCAGCGACTGAATCTGCTAGCGAAAAACTGCCAAGTGAAGAGACTACATCTCCACCAGACAAACCACCAACCGATTCGGCAATTTCAACCGCCGAAAAACCCAGCGAAACTGCTGCCACAAACAATCCAAATAGCACAGCCGCCGCCAAAACAGATGCAGTTGCAGGCGAAACAGTTGCCACTCAAGAACCAAAAACAGGCGAGACTTTAGTTGTTATTTCCCCAGATGCCAGCAAGCCAGGGGACGAAACAAATACTGACACCAGCAACGGGGAAGAAACAGAGAAAGAGAATACCACTACTACCGTAGCAACAACTGAAACAAAAAAAGAACCAGAACCGACTACAGACAAAAAGTTAATTTCTCCCTTTACATCCGGTGTATTTACTACAGATCAAACTGGTCGCATCAGTGTAGACTACACATTTGATGGTGGGATGTTCCAAGGTGAGTTAGCTATTTTCAGCTTAGACGATTTAGACAAATTTGAACCCGGTTCGGAAGAATTCATTAAAGAAGTAGCTGCGCGTTCCTTAAGTAACTCTGTGAAAGGTCATGTAGTGATTAATGATGCTACAGAAGGTGCGCGGTTTTCCGGTTTGTTAGGAGAGAGTAATGCCAACGAAGGAGTCTACTTAGGAGTCAAGAGTTTTGCCGTAACTGCTGGGGGTAAATATGGGGTGATGTTGGTACCCAACGGTAGTGTAAAGTCTGTGTATGATAATCCGACTGTTGGTGGCGATCAACGTCCTTTATTTTCTATGGCAATGGCGAATCCTGTGGAGGGATTTCACTTTGGTCAAATTGCGGATCTGACGGGGGAAGGTAATACCTTTATCATGGAGGATATGCGGTTAGATGCAGGAAGCGACAGGGATTACAACGATATCATTTTCCAAGTGCGGGGTGCGACGGCAACAACTGCTTTGGTGGATAGTGTGATTAACCCGGATAAAGAGTGGCGGAAAACTGATTTGGGCCAGGCACTTATTGCTTATGCGAAACCTTACATTACCCCGGAACCACAACCAAAGGTAGATGCTGAAGTATCTGATTTACTTGACGATTTGGAAAAGGAAATTCTCAAGCCAGTAACTTCGGATAAAGAGCAGGGTAAACGCATCTAAATTAATTTGACAAACACCTAAATTTGTGCATTACTAAATAACTAAAAAAAACTTTTA
>NZ_JAUBRP010000115.1:0-14216 GCF_036701935.1 Microcoleus sp. M2_D5
GCACTTTTCACTCGCTCGCACGCTCTCGATCGCTTTCGCTACGTAACGTGCGATCGATTATTCAGCAAACCCTAATTTGACAGTTATGTCCCAAAAAAATAAAACCCCTGTAGTTATTTTGTCACTATTAATTACGATCGCCCTAGTAGGTGCAGGTATTTGGTAGCTGACCGACAGCAGCAGCCCAAATCTCCCAATTTCACCGTCGCAAACCCCCAATTTACCCTACGCCCCGACACCAAAACCGCCACCATCATTTTAGCTGTAGGGTGCGTCGCTACCCTTAAATTATCAAAAAAATCGACGATCTCGCAGCGACGCACCGGTGCATACTATTGCAAGATTTTGGAGAATTGGTATTACCCCGCGCCCCGACAGCAAAACCGCCACCGTCATTTTAGAGGAGAGTTTGATACTAACAGTCGCGGATATACCAGGGTAAAAACCCGGTTTTTAAATCAACATCTATACGGATCTATCCGCGATGTTTAAGACAAACCGGGTTTTTTGACCTAACTTTAAAGAGGATTTACAACAAGAATGCCTTTGCCGGGGCCTTCGTAAATCTCAACTCTAGAGACTTGTCCGCTACCGGCATAAAATGTTACTCCGGCGAGCGAGCGAGATGGCATTGATTGCCAAACACCATCATCTGGTGTAGACACTATATTGGTTGTGAATCCATCATCCCAGATAATTGTAATTTGGGTGAGACTCTGCTTGACTGAGCAGCCGATCATTTGTGCCTGTGGTTGATTTTGTCCGTAAAAACTACATTGAGCTTTATAGTTTTTAGTAGAGCTTTTTGTCTCGGCTTGAGCAACGATACCGAAAGCAGTGACAGATGCTAGGAGCAAATTTGTCACCAAAACCGCTTTATAAAACAAAGATGAGGTGAGTTTCATGGATTGGGTGATGTCGAGAAAAATAATTAACTTTATCTTACTCCAATACTCATCCTGTGAGATTTCAATCAGGATCTAACGGCGAGATGGGGCTAAACTTGCGAAACTCCGATCGGCTTAACTCCCCTATTCCTATCAAAAACAGCCCTCGGTTTCAAAGCAATTCTCAACAACAGCCACAGGGAACGCCATTCTCCGGGAGTTTCCTGGCGCTGCCACTGGCCCGGGCGACAGTACAGCATTTCGATCAAACAGCGGTGCTGGCTAATGTTCAGGCGATCGAACGCAATTCGCACAGTGGGAAATTCCGCAAAACAGCACTTTTTTTCATCCCTAAAACTCGACTCCCACTGAGATTTATCGCTCACCAACTCAATCTTAGCCACCGGAATAAAACAGTTCTCTTCCATAATTTCCAAAGTCGCCGAATCGCAATCAATTAAACCTTTTGCCAAACGACGCTCAGTGCCCAACTCAACAACAGACGCCCCTACAGATATACTTGCTTTGACTGTCGCACTGCGAGGGAGCGCTTTTATTTTACCCTGGGATAAAGTTGTCGGAACGGCATATTTTGGCAAAATCTCTGTATCTGTAAAACTCTCTTTACTGCCTTTATTTTTCACTGCAAAACTTGGCAACTGTGTCAAAGCAACTTCCGCGCCACTTTCCGAAATTACAGTGGTTACACCCCAAAAACTTTTACCGCCAATATTCAGTTTTACAACCCTGCGTAAATTGAACCATTCGTAAATGTCCGGCTTAGGAATATCCACCAAAATCAGCAAGGCAATCCCCAGCATCAGCAGGTTGTACGCGCTCCAAATCCATCCCCAACCCAGGTTTTTTGACAAATCTACACTTTCTGATATTGACTGTACGGTGCCAACATTTTTAACTAAATTAATGTTTAAATTGTGCCACAAACTGACTGCTGTAGCTGCGAACAATAAAATCAAAGGCCATCCCAACTTCCAGTTAAAACGAAAGCGATCGCTCGCCATTCCTTTCGGCGTCACCTGAAACCCTTTCCCAAAGGGATTCAGCATGGAACTCACCACCGTCACCGCTAAAGGAATACACTGGACGAACGAATAAAGATCGGAAAGTAAAGCCGATCCCGATCTGCGGTTCAGCCATGAAAACACAGTAAGTTGCACCAAATAGTAAGGCAGGAAAAAGTACAGCAATTCCCGCGCACTTGCCCGCAAAGGAATTATGCCTAAAAACGAATAAGCTAAAGGTATTAACAGATAAAAAACCTTGGTTAAACTGGTAAACCAGTGCAGCAATCCTTCCAAATGAGACAGCCTTTGTACAAATGTGAGACCGCGAATTGTTAAAGGATTGGAATCAATAAAAAATGCCTGAAGCGTGCCTCGCGCCCAGCGTAGCCTTTGATTTAGATGAGCCTCTATATTTTCAGCCGCCAAACCAGCACTCAATTTTTCATCTAAATAAACTAAGCGATATCCGGTTGCTGACAGCCTAATTCCGGTAAAATAATCTTCGCATATCGAATCTGTGACCAAGCCTCCCGCTGTTTCTAAAGCAGTTCGTCTCACTACAAAAGATGTACCGCAACAAACCACGCTTTCGGCGCTGTCTTTGATGATTTCAATTTGCCGGTAAAAGATTTCTTCTTCCGGCGCTAGCACATTTTCTAAACCTAAATTACGGGAGATTGGGTCGTGGTTGTAAAAGCTTTGCGGTGTTTGAACGAGGGCGATTTCGGGATTTTGAAAAAATCCAACTGTGCGAGTTAAAAAGTTTTTAGTGGGAATAAAATCTGCATCAAAAACTACAATTAGTTCTCCATTTGTTAGGGCTGTGGCATGATTGATGTTTCCAGCTTTGGCGTGAATATTATCGGGTCTGGTTATATACTCGCATCCCAGTTCTTTTGCCAGCAATTTGATTTCAGACCGCTTGGTATCGTCGAGCAAATATACTTTTTTGTTGGGATAATCTAAGGCTTGACAGCCGATTACACTGCGCCGTAAAATAAAATTAGGTTCGTTGTAAGTTGGGATAAAAATATCTACGGGCGGGGTGAAGTTTCCAGCTTCAACTGCAACTGCCATGCGATCGGCTTCTCGACGCCTGTCTTTCATTCTCAGCATTAAATACAGTTGAATACTGGTGTTGAAAACCAGTAGCATTTCTAGGAAAAACAGCCCCAAACTAAAGATACCGTTGAGGGGATCGGTTAAATTTAGAGTAGCGAGCGATCGCCACAAAACGTAGCGAATGGTTAAAGCCAGAACTATTGCAACTACCACAGCGCGCGACCATTTCTGCGGTTGAGGCGAAATTTTAATTGCAGCTAAAGCAACACAGACAAGCGCGATCGTCGGCAGTAACAAATACATCTTGCTCGTAGCAGGCGCTTGCAGCCACACAGGCGGGTTTTGCTGCCAAGAGTTGATTGTGGCAAAAATACCGCTGACAGTACCTTCACTGCCAAACCAGGCTGCGGCGATCGCACCTGCGAAAGCAACCGCCCCCAACACGACTAGCGTTGCCGTCGGCACCCGCGAAATCCGCCAAAAGCGGCGTTTCAAGTCTTGAAAATCAAATCTTGAAGTTGTCATAAAATAATTTTAAGATCCCGATCGTGCATCCAACAGTAAGGGTTTCCTGCTGTCCACTTTTTAATTCAGTTGAAAATTCTCACACACCCCAATTGCTCTATTTACATTTTTTAACATTTTGACCATTGTATGATACTTCATCTTGCTTGCTGTTGCCAAACTGCTTAGCGAGTCCAAACCAGGCCAAATATAGCAGAAGGAAGAACGAAGAAGGCTTTAGTTACCTAGGAGAGAAGCCATATCAATTTCGGTAAAACTGGAATGATTGTGAGTGGGGAGTGGGGGAACGAGGAATTGCGCGACTTTGACTTTATCATTCCCAACCCAACCGGAAAAAATATCAGAAGCAATCTTCGGTAAGGATTTCATCAATGTCCGCAACAGACCCGACGGTATGTTCCACAATCAAAAATATTTCTTGTGGGCCCATTCTGCGACACCGCCCATACAAAAGCTTAGGGAAAATGCTGCCACATCTGAGTCCTAAAATTCGGGCGCGCTGGCAAGAGTTCAAAAAAAATTATCTTGTCTACAAATCAAATAGGATTGCTATATCAAACTATAGCAATCCATAAAATTAAACCATTAGACGACTTTGACATCTAACTAAAGGTAGATAAATTTTATATTTATTCAAAAAAATTACCGCGATCGCAGCCCAAAAAGCCAGCAATCAAAAAACTAATCAGCAATTTCTAATTGCGAGATTGCATACCGGGCGACAGCCAAACTAACTCTGGCTTGTTCTATTTCCGACAATTGGGCCCAAGGTTTTTGAGCGGCCATGACCAATTGCGCCCCTTCCGAATCCACATCTCGCATGGCATAAGCCAAAGGACGCGCCAACACCTGCAAATCTTCCTCAGCCCACTGAGGCAAAATATCTAAGACGCACTCTACCATTTGGTCAGCTAAAGATTGATACTTAACAGTGGCATTTTGCACGCTTTGAGCGATGCTGGTCAGAAAATCTTGAGGAACGCGAGCAAATTTTTCGCGCAAAGACTTTTGCAGAGCAGTCGTCAGCCAAACTTGTTCTAATTGCGAGAATAAAACTTGGGACTTCAGGGCAATATCGCTGTCGCTGAATGAATCAGATAGCGCAAATTCCTGCTCTAGGGCAGTTAAATAAGATTCCGATTCAAGCTGTGCAGGATTCCAGGGGTAAGCAACATCAGTCTGAACAATTGTGGCGAGAAGTTCCATCTGGGCCTGAGTTTGAGAATCGCGAAAATATTCAGAATCAGTAGATTGGGTAGCCATGATGTAATACCTAAGTGGGAAAAGGAAAAGACAGAGGGGGGACTGTGCCAAGAGCTAGTGCCGAGCTATCAGTGGTGAGTAACTCTCTTAAATTCAGACTGGAGACTTAACGCCTAGAACTTTGCTGTGCTACTCGCCGCTTGTCTTCATTAGCTACACCCGCACCTTAATTCGTTCCGCAATCAGTCTCACTGTAGCCCGAAGTTTTAGGAACCTCAATAGTGAACTCAAAAATCTGACCTTGAGAACTGCCAAATTTTAGCTGAGTCCCGCTGCGTAGCAGCAATTCTTGGTGGTGAACTCTCTGCCATCCCTCAGATCCCAAAACTAGAGTCCCGTAGCGAGAAAAATCGCGCAGGAAGTAGCTAGGTTCTTCCCGGCTATCTCCGATCGTGTTTCGGCAGAAAATCTCGGCGTGTTTTTGAGAAACCCACTGTTCTCGAATCACTACGTCGTTTTCTTCCCAGCGTCCGACTCGAACCATACCTGCGCGAATGGGCCAAACCTGATTGCTCGAGTCGGTGGATTTGCCATTGGGTCGATCGCGCCCCCGCAAATAAGCACAAGACGGCAACCGTCCCAGCCAAGTAGAAGAATTTAAAGGCAACTCAGTTTTCAGGTCATCTACCGGCTCAGTTAGCTGACCGTCAAACTCAGGGTGCATATACAGCACAGGCAGCGTCCAAGCCGGTTGATTGAACTTGTAGAGCGTCAGTAACTGCTGTCTGGCGACGGCCACGGCCCGATCGACCGACATCCGTCCGGCCAAAGCTTGGGCAAAAGTTTGGATAAAACTCAGGGCCTCGCGATCGGCGATCGAGTCCCGCATCCCCAATACCGCCGGCACCCCGTGATGGATCAGTACCTCAGCCAAACTGCTGCGGGCGATCGCCTGTTGCTGGCCGTTAGTTGAGTGCAGCCTCTCCACCGCCGGCTGAGCTCCCCAGCAGGCATTAAACACCGCCAGAGTCACCCGGCACCGAACTAATACCTGAGCCAGTTCAGTGCCATTAATCGCCGTTTCCGGCCCCAAAAACAGCAAGCCACCGTCGGGGCCCGGTATCCCGTGGCCGGCGTAAAACAGAATGTTGTAAGCTTGCGTTTCCAGCCGAGAAATGAGTTCCGCCGGAGTCGGTTCGATCAGAGTATCGACGCGAGTCGGAACGCTGATGTCAAAATATTTGCCGCTGTCGTCGGTTTGAAAAGCACTTTCCAGAATGCCAGCTAGGGCGAGTGCTTCTTCTCCCAACTGCAAATGACCGTTATTACTGTTGGAAAATTGAGAATTAGCACCGCCCCCTGGTTCTGTTTGTCCCAAAACTAGCAAAATGTTGAGCGACTCCGCAGGATGCAGGGGTGGCAAAGGTTCAACATTGCTGGTAGTGCGGCTAAAAAGCAGTTGCTGCGACAGAGAAATTGCCGGTTGACCGGCTTGAGGCTGCATAATTTCCCAAGGTAAAGCAATTAAATACGGTTCGCGCAAGTCTACGCGCACTCGCAGGGGTAGATTTTGCCCGATCGCGATACCTTTACTTTCCTGGAGACTGCCCTGAATCGGCCCTTCAAACAGCCACTGCCAAAGATTAATCCCCAAATGCTGCATCAGGCGGCTGCTGTAGCTTGCCGGTGGCCGAGGCGGATGTCGATCCCCCTTGTCGCCCCACCCCCGTTGACCGAGGTGGAGCGGCACAGAGGGCGTCGGTGTTCGTTGTTCAGTTTCTGCCAGTATATTCTGGTTGAATTCCTGCGAGACCAAACTGCCATCAGGATTTAGGGGCAATTCGTGAATTGTCCCGGAGGGCGAAAACATTTCCTGCCAAGCTTTCCAAGATTGGGAGAGGGTATCGGGCCACATACAGTCGTGGTGAACGTACCCGCTGGGATAGGGAGCTTGTAGAACCCAAGTGGCAAAATGGTTTGCCCCAGCGGTTCTCAGGCGAGCGATCGCTATACTGAGGCAAGGACTTTCAGGGCGCGCCATTCACAACTACCGACTCTGGATATAGGGATTGATCGACTTTATCTATTCGTAGTTTATCGGGTTTGGGGTGCGATCGAGTGCGAGAGATTGCTTTGGGAGTTTTTACTGAGTGCCCAAAAATTTATCTATATTCGGTAAATCTACCCAAGTTCCCGTAGCATTCGACTCCTGGGTCAAATCCATCAACAACTGCGAGTAAACTCCTTCTCTGAGGGACGGTATCAAGGATTTACCGGCATCTATTGCTTCTACCCACCTATCTACTACTCGAATAAACGGTGCAATCCTCCCGTCTGGATAAACTTGAGGAAACTCCAATCTTTGAGGAATTTTGATTTCCGCTAAAGGTTCTCCACCTTGGGAACCCCACAAGCGAAATCCGTGGACGTAATCTTGCTGGTTGTCGCTTCCCAACACCAACGTACCCTTACTCCCGTATATTTCCACCCAGTGTCCCCGCCCTTGATACGTAACCGAACTCAAACAAACTTGGCAAGGCGTTCCCCCAGCTAATTCCAACATCAACGTGCAAGAATCATCTGCATCTACGGGTTTTAAATTTCCCGAATCATGCGGATCGGGCCGCGCCGAAATGCCTGTTATCAAGTTCCCAGAAAGCCTCTGCGGCGGGCCGAACAGCCAGCTAATATAATCAAAAACGTGAGAACCCGTCGCGCCCAAAACTCCGCCGCCTCGCTCTTTCTGCGCGTACCAATTCCAGGGGCGACTCGAAGGGGCGCGGCTCGATACCAGCCAATCAATCTTAATTAAACGCTTTTCTCCCACATATTCTGCTGCCAATAATTCTGCTAGCATTTGCCATGCGGGGATGAAGCGAAACTCAAAGTCCATTGTGGCAATTGCTCTCGAACCACCATTTATAAAATCGGTTTGAGATTCGTTGTTTGCCAATCGGTAAAGTTCCCTGGCTTCATTTGCTGTCAGGGCTGTGGGTTTTTCTAATAATAAATGCTTGCCTGCTTCCAAGACGGTTTTTGCCATTTCATAATGCAAAAATGGCGGTGTGGAAATGCTGACGCCCGCTACTTCTGGGATGGCTACTATATCGGCGATCGAGTCGCAAGCGTAGGGGATATTGTGGCTAGAGGCGAGATCCTTTGCTTTATCTAAATTCCGGTGGTAAACAGCCACAACCTCTGTCCGGTGATGTGCCTGGAATCCGGGAATGTGTACTTTTTGACCGAAACCTGTACCGACTACTGCAACGCCAATTTTTGACATAATTTAATAGTTGTTAACTGTTGACTTTTGACTGTTGGCTGTTGGCTGTTGATAGTTTGCTGTTTGTAGTTGTTAGTTGTTATTTGTTAGCTGCCACCAATAAATAATCACTAATGACCAATAACTAATGACCAATAACTAATGACTAATAGACCTCTCCCATAATTCTTGTGGAACAGGCATCTTGCCTGTTCAAAACTGTATTTTTGGGAGATGTCTACTGATTAATGACTAACCACCCATTCAATTACTTGTTTTCCCAAACTAACCCCGTCAAACAAGTCAATTTCTCTGATCCCTGTAGGGCTGGTGACATTAACTTCTGTGAGATAACCGCCAATGATATCAATCCCGACAAAGTACAGTCCGTCCCGTTGCAGCACTGGTTCTAACTGAGTGCAAATTTCCCGTTCGCGATCGGTAATTTCGGTTTTTGCGACTCGGCCGCCGACGGCCATGTTGCCGCGAAATTCATTGCCGGTGGGAATACGGTTGATAGCACCGATCGGCTTGCCGTTTAACAAGATAATCCGCTTGTCTCCCTCTTTGGCTTCCGGCAGATAAGTCTGAACCATCACTGGAATTTGCCCTTGTTGAGTGCTAATTTCGACCAGGGAGTTAAGATTGCGATCGTCCGCTTCCAAAAACAAAATCCCCTCGCCAGCTTTGCCACCCAAGGGTTTAAGAACTGCTGCTCCTTTTTTCTCAACAAATTGCCGAATTACCTGCTTGTTTTGAGAAACAATTGTATCGGGGATCGCTCCTTCAAATTGCAAAGCATACATCTTTTCATTCGCCGCCCGCAATCCTTTGGGACTGTTAACTACCAAAGTTTTAGCCGGATCGATGCCATCTAGAAGGTAAGTAGCGTAGAGGTAAGGAATGTTGACTGGGGGATCTGTCCGCATAAATACAGCGTCCATTGCTTCCAGAGGCTGCAAAGTAGGCTGTTCTACCTGGTACCAAGCCTCATCCGCCTCCCAGCGTCCCTCTACTACTTTTACTGGGGTGAGGGCTACCCGACTCAGCATTGCCCAGGTTTTGCCGCCGATGACGCTTAGTTCGTTGGCTTGAGTCGCCCAGACTTCGTGACCCAACTCTTGAGCTGCCTCCATCAGCGCTACGCTGGTATCGTGTCCTGGAATTAGTCGCGCGAGGGGATCGATGATGAATGCAAATTTCATTGTCAGTTAAAATTAAGAATTGGTCGCCTAAAAATTTGGGCTAATTGAAAATTCCACAGGGAATGCCTCATTTTGCTGCTAGCAGCGGATCTAGCAGGCCTTGAGTATCGAGTTTGTGGATGTCGTCGCAGCCGCCTATGTGCTGGTCGTTAATAAATATCTGGGGCAGGGTGCGGCCTCCGTTGGCTCGATCGCTCATTTGAGCCCGTGCCGCTTCATCTCCGTCGATCGCGTACTCTGTGAAATCAACCCCTTTTCGTTTGAGCAGTGCTTTGGCACGAATGCAAAACGGGCAGGTTCTCCAAGTGTAAATTTCTACTTTAGGGGTCATGGACGCTCAAGCAATAACAATATTTTTTAATTTTAATCTTAACCCTAGTGCGGACTTTTTTGACTTCCTAGGCTGAAACCCTCGATTTTTCGTTGGTAGCAAATTTGCCTAGGAGCGTTGAAACCCTTATTTTAAGGTGACATATCAAAAACTGTGCGAAGCATTTATCTTAACCAATCTTATTTTAATTTTTATATTTTAATTTTTATTATATATAGCAACATATAGCAATCTTCTGGCGTTGCACGGGAGGTTATTCATTGCTAAAACCCTTGCCAGGAAGTGCATTTGCCTTCTTCCTTGTTTTTGCCCTGACCAGGAATTTCTTCATGTGGTACCCGCCACGTGATTTATCTCGCGCAAATCAATCCCAAATCGAAAATCTAAAGTCCTCAAGAAAGAGCATTTATCCGTGGGGTCGCCTCTAAAATCTCAAATCTCAAATCTCAAATCGATTGACTGAAGTCGCTATCGCTTTCTTCATTCCCAATCTGGCTCTATTTGCAGCGCACAAGCTAGGTGTCAAGTTATTTTTTATACAAGTTTTTATTTATATAAATTTAAGTAAACAAATATCCTCGCTTCAAAAAAACGGAGACATTTTAAAGGCAAACAGGTTGGTCATCAGCCTGCCTAGCGCTGCGGACCAACCTGATTGTTTCGCTTTCTGCAGGAACATATCATACCTGCACCTGTCAGTAGGACTGCGATCGCAGTACCCGGTTCCGGAATAGAAGTTGCATTTCTCGAAGGTGTAGTTCTGTATATTTGGGATAAACGCGGCTGGGTCGCCAATGGGCTCTCGGATGCCGTTGGGGTGGATGCCGGCGTGGGGGCACAGGCAGTAGAATAATTTCCGGGACCGCAGACATCTACTGCAGCTGCCGGAGGGGCGGCAGCTAGATAGTAAAACGCTGTTGCCATTGTGGCAGAGAGTCCAATTGCTAGTTTTGCCAGTGGCGTACACATAACTATTTAGTTAAACAGTGGTAAAATCGAAAAATAGAAATAGTCCTAGAGATTAGCGCTGTACGACGGGCAAGGATTTTAGAGTTCTTACAATCAATCTTACAATCAATAAGATGTATTCTCTCGCGAACGTCTGTAAAAGATAGTATAGCGTTTGAGGTAAGTGCCCAAACACTTTAATAAAATTATTCTCTTTTACCTTGACATCCCGTACCGTGGTTTGCACAGAGGTTTGCACAGAGGTTTGCACAGAGGTTTTCACAGACAGGTAGTTTACACAGAGTTAAGCAACAGTTAAGCAACATCTTTTTGCTACCTCTGAACCAACAGCCCTTACAGCCCTTAACAAAGAGTCTTTTTACCTTGACCGCGGCCTCCGGAAATTAATTATTTAACCGATCGCCAAATAGAGCTGCTGTATTGTACTTTGCCATGCACAATCTGACTACTCTTTTATCATCTCATATTTCGACTAAATCTGTCCTCAGTATATGTACGTATATTCCCCCATGTCAACTATTCAAAAGGAATATTTAAGTATTTACCGAGGGTAGAGGGCGTATTGAATGAGCTGAGCTAGTCTGTCGCGGAGAGTTTCCATCCCCAAACCTTTGGCGGCCGAAATAAATACTGCTTGAGGAAATTCTTCTCGGGCGAGGGCGAGAGTCTCTCCATCTACGGCATCGATTTTGTTAAAGACGACAAGGGCTGGGCCGGGAGTTACGGGCATATCTGTCAAAATATTCATGACCGATCGAATTTGGCTCTGCCACGCGGGATGGGAGAGATCGACCAGGTGCAGCAAAGCATCGGCGTCTGTGACTTCTTCGAGGGTAGCCCGGAAAGCGTCGATCAAGGCGGGAGGCAGTTCGCGAATAAAGCCCACTGTATCTGTCAGGACGATCGACAAGGGTTCCCCGGTGACGCCGGAAATGGTCAACCGTCGAGTTGTGGGGTCGAGGGTGGCAAATAACTGGTCGGCGGCATAGACTTCGGAATTTGTGAGCAGGTTGAGCAGAGTAGATTTACCGGCGTTGGTGTAGCCGACGATCGCCACTGAGGGTACGTTGTGATGGTGGCGGTTCTGCCGCAGCCGGAAGCGGTGCGCCAGCAGTTGATTTACTTCTTGCTGCAATCGAGAAATGCGTTTGGCGATCGTCCGCCGTTCGGTTTCTAGCTTGGTTTCCCCTGGGCCTCTGGTACCGATGCCGCCGCCCTGCCTGGACATTGCCTGACCGCGACCGGTGAGCCTGGGCAGGGCGTACTCTAGCTGAGCGAGTTCGACTTGCAATTTACCCTCGCTCGATCGAGCTCTTTGGGCAAAGATGTCGAGAATTACCTCTGTTCGATCGACGACGCGGATACCTATCTGAGTTTCCAAGTTCCGTATTTGTGCGGGGGCCAGGTCGCGATCGAATACCACGAGGTTAGCACTAATCGTCTGAGCCGTGAGGGAAATTTCCTGAACTTTGCCTTCGCCGACCACTGTCTGCGGATGGGGGCGCGATCGTTTTTGGCGCACTGTTTGCAGTACCTGACCCCCGGCGCTTTCAACCAGCCGCGTGATTTCTGCGAGCCCGTCCTCAAACTCCAACTGAGTCATGTGCTGAGTCATGACACCTACCAACAGCACTTTATCTTGGTCTGCATCGACCTGCTTAGCGACAAACTCTGCTTGAAACTCTGCTTCGAGTCCTTCCACCAAATCCAGAAAGTCTTGGTCGGCGAGTTCGTCCAAATTCAGCGGTTCTGATATTTTCCAGGGAAAGTGTTGAGTTTGAATTAGTGACTTGGGAATTGAAGGTTCTTCTCTTTCATCAGTTGCATCTGGTTCTAACTGAGCGCTCAAAACAGAGAACTCAAAATTTGGCCGCTCTCCTTGGGGTATCAGGTGAGCGAGATAAGTTTCTTGGATGTAACCAGTCGCACCGCCGCCGCGGCGCTGAAATCCTCCCCCCGTCAGTGTCAGCCAAACGAGGGCGTCCAGCCGCTGAATTGCCATTGCTGTGAGGGCTGCTTCGCTTGGGGTTTCTGGCTTTAGGTGGGTGGCGATGCAGCGAATGCCGCTGAGGCGACCTCCCCCGTAGCGGGGCAATTCTAGGGGCGCAATCTGGGTTTGGCGGGGTGTACCCACGCCGACGCGAATTACTTGTCCGCGACGGTTGATGTAGGTGCAGATTGGTTTGTCTATTTCCGTGCTGATGGCGGCGACGCGCTGGGCGAATTCTGCAGTGGTGATGCGATCGCCCGGTAGTCGCTGGTGGTACAGCTTTTCGAGTTGCTTGAGCTGGCTGGACTTTAAACCTTGAAGATTGCCGTAGATGGTTTCGATAACTGTTTCTCCCGATCGATCTGTTTATCTCCTATTTTAGTTAACTCAAGGGCGATCGTGTTCGGGTTTTAAATTGAAAATTACTAAATTTACTTGCCTCTAGCAGAGCGCGGGTTCAGTATTGTCGAGTCACCAGCGCCGTTGTTTGTCACTACGGGGCGATCGGGCTTTTCACAGCCGCAATCTCAACTTGCAGTTGTATTTAGTATTTACAGATACAGGCGATCGGTAAAAAATCTCGCGCAACAAAACTTAACACTTTTTTTTCCGTTTCAAAATCCTCCTTTAGACTTGTGTGTATCTTGAGCCTAGAGACAGATAGCAAAGCAGAAATTAGGCCACTACCATGAGAAGCGAAACATTGTTAAGGAATGTAAAAACATGGAAACTCGTCCTACCAACCTGCCTCCAACAGCTAATGCTTACAACGGCAAAGATCGGAATGCCTTCTTGTTTGGCTTCAACCCGCAAGCAGAACTTTGGAACGGTCGCTTAGCGATGATCGGTTTCTTAGCTTATTTGCTCTGGGACGCTGCTGGATTTAGCGTTCTGCGTGACATACTTCACTTTCTGCCTACCTACATTGCTCAGTAATGAGTAGCTGTCTTTCCTGTCTGGCAGCGTGAGTAAATGCCGCCACTGCCAGACAGGCTAAAAGTTACAAATGGCAGCGAGTATGGTTTTGTCCCTTTGTATCTTTCGTTACTTTTGAATGGCATTAAAAGACTTCTTGCTGTGATTCGACGATTACGGGTGGGGGCGCTGTAGCTGGCGCGGTGAATATTAATAGCAACAGATATTTATTGCGTAAGGGCGATCGCCCCTGCTGTATTTTTGGCAAGAAATCTCATCAAGCATTTCTGATAATTTATGAAAAATAGGAGCATCAACGATGATTAACTCAAATTTACTGGCAGTAGTAGAATCGACCCTGGCTGACACAGCATCAGGAAATTGGCAAAAACCAATAGTGATGTTTGTTTGCAATATCTTAGCATTGCTAGTTCTCAGCCGCCGAATTTGGTATCCCCACGTCGGGCCGAAAATGCCTTTACCCTTCCCCTCTTTGTTCAACAATGTTAGCGTACCGGCATTTCTGGCTTGCATGAGCGCAGGTCATTTGCTCGGAGCATTTATGATTTTGACCCTCAACATCGACAAATATTTCTAGCATAAATGGCGTCGCTTTTGTGGTGATTTATTGCTAGATTTTTTAGTAAGTTAAAAAGCGCCAAAAAAATGGTAGGGGTAAGTGAAAAGCGTTTACCCCTAATTTTAATTTTATATATGAAGTGGCGCAGAAATCGGTTTTTTTACCATCCCCATTATTAGATCGGCTTAGGATCGCGAATTAAATAACTTACAATTTTAATTGTTATTGTGGGATGGGCGTCCCGCCCGTCCTTAAAAGACGG
>NZ_JAUBRP010000116.1:0-14167 GCF_036701935.1 Microcoleus sp. M2_D5
CGTGCTTGGATGGCTCCGACAGACCAACCCCACGAAAACTTCATCTTCCCTGAAGAAGTTCTGCCTCGCGGTAACGCTCTGTAATCAGCGCGAAATATCAAAAATTCCCACTTTTTCAAAGGGCAAGATAAAGCAGTTTAGGCTTTACCCTTAATGCTTAAAAAGCTCCCGCCACCAGGCAGGAGCTTTTTGTTTCCAGGAGTCGATCGAATTAGCGCCATAAAAAAAGTTGATTTTGTACAAAAACAAACTCTGCCGGAGGCTAGAACAACTCGTGTCTCTGTATCTGGTGAAGTCTCCTATCTGGTAAGAAATCCATCGGCCTTTCCGCCCCGCCAGAGTAGCCATTCACCTGATAACCGCACAGCCCGGATTCTGAAGAACATATGGGCAAATGGCTGAAACTACGATCGTCCGCTTGCTGTAGGGATCGAAGACCTTGCAGCAGCACTAATTTTCCCCCATCTTGCAAAAATCTCAATTTGCCTACCCCACTTCTAATTCCTTGTGTTATTCTAATAATTGTGAATACTAGAACGATACTCAGAACGCAAGTTCTTCTGGTAACGCTGGCAATGGCTAGCGCACAAATCATCACCTTAAATCTTGTATTTAGGTGATGTGCGTTCCAATATAAAGCCATTTAGCTAAACCTGGAGGTGATGCCCATGATAGAAAGTAGTAAACGCATGGGTCATCAGATTGGAAACTACCGGCTGTGCGCCGGGGCCGCTCACTAGCAGTCAGCCGTCGTCTCCAACGGGAAACGACTTCCACGGGGAACCAGGCTGAGCTAGGGATTCTCCCGGCAGTCAGGTTCTAATCTGAAGACCCGCTAGACCGCTCTCACCTCAAATAGTGTTAAATCTTGAGTATTAAAACTTGAGAATCAACACTATTGGTGAGAGCGGATAGTTTTTGGTCAGGGTTTCTACAGGTGGGCAGTTAATCTGCCATTGCTAATCCCAAACAAAAAAAATTATGGCCGATCTAATTAACAATACTGAAATTCAAGAGCGCGCCAGTCAATTGTCAGGCTGGACAATTGAAGGCCAACAACTGCGCTCTACCCGTATATTTAAAGATTTTACCCTTAGCGATCGCCTTTGTGAATAAGTTGGTCGCCCCCTCAGAAGCCGCAGCACATCACCCCGATATAGAAATTTCCTACAACAAAGTTACACTTAACTTGACAACTCACGATGCCGGAGGCTTAACTGAAAAAGACTTTGCGCTAGCCCAGGAAATTTCTACGCTCGATTAAAAGAGCGCCCGCTGGCCCAACAACAGTCCCCGCTAAAGAAAAGCTCGCAAATAAAAAATCGACTTGGGGTTAGAATCGGGTGCTAAAAAGTCGAAAGGCCAAACGTTCAATCTATAAAAGGCTATTCCCCATCATCCGACCATGATCGTATTTGAAAAGCCAGAGTTCAAGAACGAGTCTGCAGCCGAAAAAACCGATCTGATAGAAAAGCTTTTAGATATTGGCGCGGCTCTGTCGAGCGCCCAAGATTTGGGCGACTTGTTAAACTTAATTTTATCCAAAAGTAGGGAAATTACCTACAGCGATGCTGGCAGCGTTTACTTAGTAGATCACAGCGACGATACATCTAAGCTGCTGTTCAAGGTAGCCCAAAATGCTTCTAAACCGAGCCTGTCGTTTAAAGAGTTTGCCCTGCCACTGACAGACAAAAGTTTGGCGGGATACGTGGCAATTACCGGTCAAAGTTTGAACCTATCTGATGCCTACGACTTACCCCCCGGCGTACCCTATCGGCTAGATAGCAGTTTTGACAGGGATATTGATTACCGCACTTGCTCGGTAATGGTACTGCCGATGCAAAACCGACAGGGGGAGACAATAGGTGTACTGCAACTGATCAACCGCAAAACAAAGCCAGATACGGTGCTGACAGCAGACAATGCCTGGGAAGCGACGCAGCAGTATTCGGAGTGGGAAGAAAGGATAGTTCGATCGCTCGCTTCTCAAGCAGCAATCTCGATCGAGCGCAATCAACTCCAAGACAGCATAGAACACTTGTTCGAGGGCTTCGTCAAAGCCTCGGTGCAAGTCATAGAAGCCAGAGACCCCTGTACCTACGGCCATTCAGAACGAGTAGCAGCCCTGACAGTACGCCTGTCAGAAGAAGTAAACACCGTCAGCAGCGGACGACTGCGCTCTATTTACTTTAACAACCGCCAAATTCAAGAACTTCGCTACGCCGCCCTGCTGCACGATTTTGGCAAAATAGGAGTGCCAGAAGCAGTTTTGACCAAACAGAAAAAGCTCTACCCCGCACAGCTAGAAATCATTCGCCACCGCTTTGGCTTAGCTCAACGGACGCTGGAAATGGAATGCGTCCAGTCTAAATATAAATACTTGCTGGAGCATTCAGCCTACCGAAAACACCCGATCCAGGAGCCAGAGTGCGCTCACTGCCAGCAAATCGAACAGCTAGACACTAAGCTAGCAGAGGCGAAAACCAGATTAGCAGAATACTGGGAAGTGCTGCTAGAGGCAAACGAGCCTCACATTTTGGCAGCAGAACCCCTAGCTCAACTGCGAGAGATTTCTCGACAAACTTACAGAGATATAGATGGGGCAAAGAAACCTTTGCTGAACCCAGACGAGATATTGCAACTGATGGTGTCGAGGGGCAACCTGACGCCGGAAGAACGATCGGCAATAGAATTTCACGTAACTCACACTTACGAGTTTCTGAAACAAATTCCTTGGACAAAAGATTTAAAAAATGTTCCAGACATTGCCTACGGACATCACGAAAAACTCGACGGCACAGGCTATCCGCGAGGTTTAAACAAGTCAGAAATTCCAATTCAAGCACAATTGATGACGATCGCGGATATTTACGACGCCCTGACAGCAGGCGATCGCCCCTACAAGCGAGCTCTGCGAACAGAGGCAGCGATGAAAATTTTGCGGCAAGAAGCAGCTCACAATAAAATCAACGCCGATTTGTTAGAATTGTTCGATCACCGCCAAGTCTTTAGCGTTCTGGGACACAGCTTGGATGTTAAAGTCGAATCAGCCTAGACGAGTCGGGCGTGCTGTGCTAAAAAGTAAATAGGCAATCGGGTGCTGTCTAGTGTCAGCAGTCAAATCAATCCACAGCCCAAGCCGGGTAGGGTTTTGACGCCGTTGAGTAAAGGTTTAAAAACAGGCTTTATGCAGCCGTCAGTCACATCTATATACTCGGTCAGCCCAAAAGAATCCAAAGAAAAAGTGAATTTTAGGTCTCTTTTTAGAGTATGCTAGTTGAGCAACGACTGACCACATAGAAGACTAGAAAAGTTTCTCTGTAATCGGTGTGAGGATGAGAGTGAATATGTCGAAATTTTTGTGGAGTTACTTACTAATCAGCCCAGCAGTCTTAGGAGCTACCCTAGTAGTTTCTTCGAGCGCGATGGCAGCAGACGCTCAGCAGGCTGCTGATGCGGTCAATCCCGCTGTCGCAAAAGCTGAAACCGCTGAAACCTCCGAAGCGAAACTAAATGCTTTAGCTGCTGTTTCCGAAACAACTGCAGCCTCCGAGCCAGTAGAAGAAATTTCCCAAGTCGCTGGCAGCGAAACCCACGCAGCGATTGAAGATTCGGCCACGGCTGCAACTGAAAGTGCGATCGTCGGAGCAAACACAGCCCCTGCTGAGGCAGAGCCCCAAGCGGCATCACAACCTACAAGTGAATCTTTAGCCGCAGTTGAGCCAACAGTAGCTCAACCAGTAGAAAATTCTGCCCCGGCAGCCCAACTAGAAATTCCAGCCCCGGCAGCTACCGCTCTCCCAGAGCAAATCGGTGCAGTTCAATTAGAAACTCCAGCCCCGGCAGTGGCAGAGTCGGCAGAACAAAGTTTGCCACAACCGGCTGAATCTTTAGCCCAAACTGCCGCACCACAAGAGCAAAACCCAGCCGCCACATTAGAACAGCTCAACGAGTACAGCAGCGAAGGTGCTGCCGGTGGCGAAACTCAAGGTCAAGTGACCTCAGTTTCCCAACTCTCCGACGTGCGGCCCACAGACTGGGCCTTCCAAGCACTGCAATCCCTAGTCGAGCGCTACGGCTGTATTGCCGGTTATCCCGACGGAACTTTCCGCGGCAACCGGGCAATGACTCGCTACGAATTCGCAGCCGGTTTAAATGCTTGCTTAGACAAGGTGAGCGAGCTAATTAGAGGCGGCACGGGCAACTTCGCTACGAGAGATGACTTGGCAGCCCTCCAACGGCTCCAAGAAGAATTTGCAGCGGAACTGGCAACCCTGCGCGGTCGCGTCGATGCTCTGGAAGCTCGGACATCCGAACTCGAAGCCAACCAATTCTCCACCACTACTAAGCTGACTGGGGAAGCTATTTTCGCTCTCAGCGACGACTTTGGTGGTAACGTTGGCTTGTTTGGCACAGACGAAAGAAGAATTGGCAGCGACAACAACGAAGCTGTCTTCCAACAGCGGGTGCGTCTGAATTTAAACACTAGCTTCACCGGCAGAGACTTGCTGCTGACCAGGCTTCAAGTCGGCAACGGTGGCAACTTCAACCTTGGGGCTACAAGCGAAGGCACTCAAACTTGGAACGTAGTCGGCAGAACCGACAACGTTGTTGCCCTCGACACCTTGCTATATAAGTTCCCCGTCGGTCAGCGACTGAACGTTACCCTTGCAGCAAACAATGTTGTGTGGGACGACATTATGCCGACTGTCAACCCTTACTTTGAAGACTTTGACGGTGGCAACGGATCACTGAGTGCCTTTGGACAGCGCAACCCCATCTACCGCTTGGGCGGTGGCGCAGGTATTGGCTTTGACTATGCCTTCGGCGGCAGGGGCTTGCTGGGCGGGGTGTTCGGCCCAACTTCTTTGTCCTTTGGCTATTTGGCGTCAAATGCAGCCAGTCCGGCTAGGGGTGCAGGCTTGACGAACGGCGACTACACGGCGATGGGTCAGTTGACTTTTACCCCCGGACGCAACTTGCAAGTTGCTTTCAACTACAACCACGGTTACTTTAACAGAGGTAACTTTGGGTTTGACAACGGTTTCGGGGCCAGCGTCCCCGGCGGTTTCACGGGTACCGGCGTGGCTAATTCTCTCAACGGTTTGAACGAAGGCTTTGATGGCTTCCGCGCTCGCAAAGTTGTCAGCAACTCCTACGGTGCTCAGGCTTCGTTGCGGCTGAGCCCGAGATTTATCCTTGGTGGCTGGGCAGGTTTAACCAATGCCCGCATTCTCGGCATCGGCGATGCGAAAATCTGGAACTACGCTGTCACCTTGGCTTTGCCTGATTTAGGGAAAGAAGGCAACTTGCTAGGGTTCGTGGTAGGTCGTGAGCCTTACTTGGATAAACTTGAAGCTGCAAGCAGTTTGCGGAGCTTCCGCAACGATGATTCCTATCACGTTGAAGGGTTCTACAAGTTTCAGCTCTCGGACAACATTTCTGTTACTCCGGGCGTGATTTGGGTGACAAATCCTAATCAAGATGACCGTAATGATGACATCATCATTGGTACTCTGAGAACTACTTTCACGTTCTAAGAGCGGGTTAGAGGAGGCAGGGAGGTTATAACCTCTCTGCTGGCCACTCTAAAGGCCAAGTTTAGCCCTGCCTAGCGCAGGGCTTTTTTGTTGGCGGGAGGAAGGGGGCGCCAAGAATATATTAAAAATTAAAAATTATCAGTCAGAGAGGCAGACAACCAGGTTTCTTGAGGTAAGGCTGTGGTGGAAGGGGAGGAAGTCGAAACGAGAAACTGGGTTTGTTGGGTTCAGATTGCCGATCGCGTTCCAACGATCGAGTGATGAAAGTCGATTAAGTTCAGTGGAAAACCGGGGTATAATAAAAGGTAAAGTTAGGAGTTAGAATTTGGAACTCAACATTGAGGAGAATTTTAAAATCTGACTTCGGAGTTGATAATTCTGGTATTGGAAGCAATTATGGTAGAACTCTCCTGTAAAAGCGAATACGCAATCTTAGCTTTGCTGGAGCTTGCCGATTGCTACGATGAAGGCGAGCCTCTGCAAATTCGCCAGATAGCGGCTCAGCAAAATATTCCCGATCGATATTTAGAGCAGTTGCTGGCTACCATGAGACGCTGCGGGCTGATTCGTAGCCAGCGAGGAGCTAAGGGAGGTTATATATTGGCGAGGGAACCGTGGAAAATTACACTCCTAGAAATTATCAACTGTCTCGAAGGCTCAGAGTTCGATCGCTCTGAAAAAGACTCGCCCGCTCAAACTGTAGAAAGTGCGGTGATTTGGGAAGTTTGGCAAGAAGCTCGATCGATTGCCAACTCAGTTTTGCAAAAATATACGCTACAGGATCTGTGCGAAAAGCGCAATGGCAGACGGCAGCTCGATATCATGTATTACATCTAGTTAATATTGCCAACTAGGAATTAACATTTACTTTCAACCACAAACTGACAAAGATTATGCGTATTGCTGGCGACATTACAGAATTGGTAGGGCGGACGCCCTTGGTGCAACTCAACCGCATTCCCCAAGCCGAAGGCTGCTTGGCTCGGATTGTGGTAAAACTCGAAGGCATGAACCCGGCAGCATCGGTGAAAGACCGGATCGGTGTGAATATGGTCAATCAAGCCGAGGCCGAAGGGCTGATTGCTCCGGGAAAAACGGTTTTAGTGGAACCGACTTCTGGCAATACCGGAATTGCTCTGGCAATGGTGGCAGCGGCTAAGGGCTACCAGTTGATTTTGACCATGCCGGATACGATGAGCACGGAACGCCGATCGATGCTGCGAGCTTACGGGGCCCAACTAGAACTGACTCCCGGAATTGAGGGCATGAGTGGCTGCATCCGCCGCGCTCAAGAGATTGTGGACAAAACTCCCAATGCCTATATGTTGCAGCAGTTTCGGAATCCAGCAAACCCGCAGGTTCACCGTTCGACAACGGCTGAGGAAATTTGGGAAGATACAGACGGCGAAGTGGATTTCCTGATTTCTGGGGTTGGGACTGGCGGTACGATTACGGGTATCTCGGAGGTGATTAAGTCCCGGAAACCCGAGTTTAAGGCGATCGCAGTTGAGCCGGCTAACAGTCAGGTACTTTCCGGCGGAAAGCCTGGGCCTCACAAAATTCAAGGTATCGGTGCTGGTTTTGTACCGCCGGTGCTGAATGTGGATTCGATCGACGAAATTATAGTTGTTACGGATGACGAGGCGATCGCCTACGGCCGTCGCTTAGCCAGAGAAGAAGGACTTTTGTCGGGTATTTCCAGCGGTGCGGCACTATGTGCGGCGGTGAAAGTCGGCAAGCGTCCCGAAAATGCAGGGAAATTGATTGTGATGATTCAGCCTAGCTTCGGCGAACGCTATCTGAGCACTCCCTTGTTCCAAGATCCAGAACTCAATCTGGCGATGGCCCTCAACTAGGCTAGCCTCCGGCCCAAGTCGCAGAAACACAGGGCAGGGCGTAGACTGTACGCTCTGCTTGGCTTTTTAGTAGATGAAAGAATGGCGATAGATTGTAGCTTTCTCGATCGCGATCGATATCGTTTCCGGTTGCATCGGAATGATTTAACCGCAGAGGGCGCAGAGAACGCAGAGGGAGAGAATACAGAGATGAATACAGGACGATGCTACCGGATTTGATATGATGCCGATTTTCTGAAGGCGCTTTTTTTTGAACCGCTTTCGGCGTGTTAGCGAAGCGGGCGCTGACCGCTTTTGTGGCGAAGGAAGAGAAAAGAAAAGAAGGAGCTAACTGTTGGCGGGAGCAGCGCTATATGAGTTCCCAAGGTCGATCGGCTTACCACTTCCAAAGCCTCAATGTTTTTCTAAAATAGATTTATGATAAGTTGAAAACTGAGTTTTTTTACTGACAATCTTTGACATTTATATCAGATAAATACTTAAAAACTTAGCAAAAAATGATATTTTTGTCAAGCACTTTTTCACAGATTATCCAGATTTCAAGGAAATAACAGCGTGTCTTCCGTTATCAATCACTACAAAACCCTAAAGATTAGCCCAAGCGCAACACAAGCCGAGATTAAACAAGCATACCGCCGTTTAGTCAAATTATTTCATCCAGACAGTCGCAGCGACACAGCGGGTCACGAAGAGATTGTCCGCCTCAATGCAGCCTATGAAATATTAGGAGACCCCCAGCACAGACAATCTTACGATCGCCAATTTTCCGAGCAAACCGAACAGCAATCACCAGCCGCACCAAACGTCAGCCGCCAGCAAACACAAACAGCAAGGGACGCGGATGAACTAATGGAACAGTGGCTGATTAAAGTATACAAACCCGTCAATAGAATGCTCAACAGTATCTTGAAGCCGCTTAAAAAAGAAATAGACGAATTGTCCGCAGATCCATTTGATGACGAACTGATAGAAAAGTTTCAACTTTATATCGAAACCAGCCGCGAGTTCCTCAAAAAAGCTCATAACTTTCTTACATCAATGCCTAATCCATCTAATGTAGCCGGAGTTGCCGCTCATCTCTACTACTCTATCAATCAAGTCGGAGACGGCATAGAAGAATTGTATTTATTTACCCTCAATTATGACGATCGCCACTTGCACACCGGTCAAGAACTGTTTAGAATTGCCGCTAGACTGCGGCGGGAAGCGCAGGAGGAATTAAAAATTAAAGTTTAATAAAAGCAGATTGTTCCCTCTTCCCTCTTCCTTCTTCCTTCTATCCTTTACATCCGTTACATCCGTTACAAAATCCGTTGCCGAACTTCCCTCTTCCTTCTTCCTTCTATCCTTTACATCCCGTACATTGCTCGTTGCCGAACTTCCCTCTTTCAAATTCCAAAAAGAACTTGAATGCGCTTGCGAATTTTAATAAAAGGAGTTTGTCCCAGAGAGTCGCCATCCAACAATCCCAAGTCTCTCAAAGCTTGCTGGCGTTCCGACAATTTTTGAGCAATCTGATCGGCTAAATTGGGTTGTTCTCTTAAAAGTTTTTGCAAATCGTGACGTTCCACCACAAACAAAATTGCATCTTCGCTAGTTTTAACAGTCGCCGTTCTCGGAGTACCCAACAGCAAAGATATTTCCCCAAAAAACTCGCCCTCATGAAGCGTAGCAATATACTGATCGGCTTTTTGAGAAAGAACTTCTACAGTACCCGAAAGAATAATATAAAAAGAATCGCCTGGGTCATTTTCTTTACATACCACCTGTCCCGCTGGAAACAGTTGTCGGTAGCCATATTCAATTAACTGCCGCAGTTCTAAATCCGTACACTGTTCAAAATAAGTTACTCGCCGCAATAAATCTCGCAGCGTCCAATTATTAGGGGATTTAGGTACGGGATTTTTAGGTTCAGAAAGGGTGGAATTAGATTTTAAATCTGCTGAATGTTTGGTATTCTGCGGAAAAACTTTGCCGTTGGAATTCTCGTCTTTGTTATTGTGAAAAAAATGAGTTAACTCTTGCGGATTTCGCAGCCACAAATCCCGCTGTGGAAAAGGGATTTCGATATTTCGGTGGCGAAACTCGTAATCTATTAAAAAATTTACTGCACTTTTAATAGCATCGCTTTCCTGTGGCTGGTCAATCCAAACTAAAAGTTCAAAATTTAAAGCGTTATCTCCAAAACCGCGAAACCATACTTTAGGAGAAGGATGGGACAAGACATTCGATTCCATCCGCGCCGCAATTAATAGTGCTTCCGTAACTATTACTGGGTCAGATCCGTAAGCAACGCCGACGGGGATGTGGAGGCGACATCTGGGGTCTCTGTAACTCCAGTTAATAATGTTAGTTTCGACAAACTTAATATTTGGTACGATCACAAATAGTCCGTCAATTGTTTTAATAATTGTGGAACGGATCGAAATTGTTTCGACTGTTCCTAATAAATTGTCTATTTCAATAAAGTCTCCGACTCTAATTTGGTGTTCAAATAGCAGGGTGAGACCGCTGATAAAGTTGCTGGCTAGATTTTGCAAGCCGAAGCCGAAACCAATGCCGACAACCCCAGCTAAAACGGTGAGAGACGTGAGGTTGAGGCCGGCACTTTGCAGGACAAATATACAGCCAAGAGTTGCTAAAATATAGCTAATGATGGTGGAAATTGCTTCTCGACTGCCACGATCCAATCCCATCCGAACTAGCAAACTGCGCTTGATTCCTTCACTGATAATCTTAGCTATAATCAAGGCAAATATAGCTAAGATTATGAGTTTGACGATCGCACTGATGGACAGATGAGTGTCCCCGATATAGAATAGCGGGGTTGTCATCGCACCCCAGAAATGTTCAAAAAAGCGATCGGCTCGTGCAGTAATCGAATTCATTAATATTTGGTAATGGGTAAATGGTGATTAGTTTTTAGCGCAACTGAACCGCAAACTGCTAACTATTGCAGAGCTTAGGGGAAAAACTCGAACTGTGGAGTGTCCTGTGTGGCAAAAAAGGTCTATTCCCTACCCTTCGGGAACGCTTCGCCAAGGGGATAGATACGCACGCGCGTACTTTCTCAAAGACTCGTAACTGATGGGTTAGTAACAGATGGCGAGAAACTGTTTTGTAGCGGTATTTTCTGCCGGATATCTGTGTTGTGGCGTAAAATGGGATCTGTGGCTCGATCGATCGCCGACTTGTTGCCAATATTGGGAAAATTGGTAGAAATTCATTTACAGCACCCTCAAATAATCGAAAAATTCCAGCAAAAATTAGTTTATCCTTAAGAAGCGAGTCCTTTACAGAACTTAACAAGCTTACCCTACTTGACTTTTATGCAGTGCATCATCAATCGTCGGGCACAGTTTTCGGCGAGTCACCGGTACTGGCTGCCGGAGTTAAGCGAAGCCGAGAACTTTGAGCGGTTTGGCCCAACTGCCCGCGCACCGGGACACGGACACAATTACGTTCTTTACGTTTCCATGATAGGCGAACTCGACGAGTACGGCATGGTGCTCAACCTGTCTGATGTCAAGCACGTCATCAAGCGGGAAGTTATCAAGGATCTCGATTTTTCCTTTCTCAACGAAGCGTGGCCGGAATTTGAGCAGACTCTGCCAACTACCGAAAACATAGCACGGCAAATTTGGCTGCGCCTAGCCCCTCATTTGCCTGTGACCAAAATTCAATTGTTTGAACATCCCGAACTTTGGGCTGAATATTTAGGAAACGGAATGGAAGCTTATCTAACTTTGTCCACTCATTTTAGCGCGGCTCATCGGTTGGCTCGTCCCGATTTGAGCTTTGAAGAAAACTCGGAAATTTACGGCAAATGTGCTCGTCCCAACGGTCACGGTCACAATTATCATTTAGAGGTGACTGTTAAAGGGGAAATGGATGCGCGGACTGGCATGATTGCTGATTTGGGAGCTTTGCAAAAAGCCGTTGATGATTATGTTGTTGAACCGTTCGATCACACTTTTTTAAATAAGGATATTGCTTATTTTGAGAAGGTTGTGCCTACTGCGGAGAATATAGCTGTTCGGATCGGGCAATTATTGCGATCGCCCGTTCGGGAATTGGGCGCCGAGTTGCACAAGATTAAACTGATTGAAAGTCCGAATAATAGCTGTGAAATTTACGGTGCTGATTTAGAGGAAGTGGCGGCACAAAGTCAGCAGCCGGAAGCGATTTTAGCTAAGGTTTAGATTTAAAAATCGCATCGTTTGGGGCGGGTTCACCCGGATCTTTGGCTAATTGTGCAGATTGGTGAAGCCCGCCCTACCAGCCTAATGATGATTCCGAGAGTTTTTCAACCGGATTAGGCGCGAGAATATATTTTTGGACAAAAGTTCCACAGCCAGAATTATTGGCACTTTTCCTGAAAAGTCAGGCTGCGCGCGTATTTTGGAGATAGTAAGTCAGCATTCCTCTAGTCAGCTATTCTAACTGCTGAGAGTATGAGGTCGATCGCCCGATCGCTGACAACCAAGCACCAATTTCTCCTAAATGTAAATGAGTTGACGTTTATGCGCGTCTCTAATCTAGCTCTCTTGACTCTGGCTGCCCTCGCATCCCACAATTTAACTGCTAATACTAGCGCCAATCCTGCTGCACATCCTATTTCTCCTGAGACACCGCAGGCTAGCAACTTTGTTGATGCGGTAAATAATACTGAATCGCGTCCGGCTGAGTCAATTAGCGAGCCCGAGACGATCGCCCACGAACAATTTTCCCCAAATATTACTGTATCCCGTCGGGCTGAGTCAATTAGCGAGCCTGAGACGATCGCTCACGAACAATTTTCCCCGCGAATTGCTGTAAAATCGCCGACAGGTTTGCTCGTAGCTGCCGCTCAACCGGATGTATCTGCTAGTGCAAAAACCAAGGCGAATCCTCCGGCTGCATCCGGCGATGAACTAACAAAATCTTTACAAGAAACCTGGCTAGCTAAATTAATCGAAACCGGGGCTGAAAGCAATCCTCAAGTTCGCGAGGTTTTCGCTTTTATCTCCCCGTCTAGTGGTAGTTCTGAATCTGAATCTGGATATGGTTTTAATACTACCATAACTCTGCTCAATATTTTACTAATTCTTGGTACTGTATTTCCACCGGTGACAATTGCATTTTTTTGGATGATGCGACGGCTGATAATCAAACAGTTGGTGGCTGATGCCAATAAACGATTGCAGGGTATTGGTGTATTGGAATCAGAACTCATAAATTCTAGCCAATTGAATCAAAAGTTGAGGGATGAATTAGCCGCGCAAATGGGTGCAGCTAAACAATCCCTTGATTTTTTAACTAGAGAAACTGAACTTTCCAAATCTTCCGTGGAGCAAATTGAGACTCTCAAATCTCAATTTATTATGCACCTGCAAGTTTTGCTGAGAGAAGTTGACGATAAAAAATCTCAAATTGTTCAAGAAATTGCCCAAGTTCCCGCAGTTGTTGCCAAAGAAGCTCTCAAAGTCGCACATCAACCGGCTTTAAACAATTCCCAAAATTCGCAAACAGCGCCGGCTAGCAATGAAAATTTGATTGCTGACGATTATATCAAGCAAGCCGAAGGGCTTTATTTTCAAGGCAATTATGATGAAGCATTAGTCTGTTTGGAAAAAGCTGTTTTAGCGAATAAATTTTTGCATGAGGCTTGGTATTGGCGCGGAAATGTGTTAATAAAATTGCAGCGCCCGGAAGAAGCACTCGCCTGTTACGACCAATCAATATCTATTAAACCGGATAACTACGAAGCATGGTATAATAAAGCGCATTTGCTAGGAAAATTGCAGAAGTACGAAGAGGCGATCGCCTGTTACGAGCGAGCAAGTTTGAGCGAATCCAGAAAATACGCTTGTTGGCACAGCATAGGGGCTTTGTTGGGTCAATTGCAGCATTACGAAGAAGCGATCGCCAGTTACGATCGCGCCCTGGCTATCAAAGCAACCGACAGCGAAATTTGGCACAACCGAGGCGCGATGCTGGCCAAAGTACAGCAGTACGCAGCCGCAGTTGATTCTTACGATCGCGCTCTTGAACTCAATCCCAACAGATACGAAACTTGGTACAATCGAGGCAATATGCTGTGGAGACTGCTCCGCTACAGTGATGCTATTGATTCTTACGATCGGGCGATCGGCATCCGACCAGATAAATACGAAGTTTGGTACAATAGAGCTGCTGTGCTCGGAAAATTGCAGCGATATCAAGAATCGATCGAATCCTACGACAAAGCGATCGCCCTTAAACCGGAGGATTTTGAAGTGTGGCACAACCGAGGCGCAGCTTTCGACAAACTGTCGCAGCACGAAGCAGCAATTGCCTCTTACGAATCAGCAATTACCCTTAATTCGGAGTGTTACGAAGCTTGGTTTGCCAAAGGGGAATCTTTAGCAAAATTGCAGCGCACTGAAGAAGCGATCGCAGCTTATGAGAAAGCGATTGCTATTAAGCCCGACTCCTACGATGCTTGGCATCACTTGGGCACAGCTTTGTCAGAATTAAAGCGCTATGAGGAAGCAATGGCAGCTTACGATCGAGCTATTGCCATCAAACCAGAAAATGCCGAAGCTTGGCGCGATCGAGGTGCAATTGTATCACAATTAAAGCAGGATACAGACAAAGTTGATTCCGTTGATTCCGGGGAAAAAGAGACTTAAATTAACTCCCAATCCGGTTGTTCAAAATTTATAACTGTCAGAATAAGGATCGCGAATTAAATAACTTACAATTTTAATTGTTATTGTGGGATGGGCCTGAAAGCCCGTCCTTAAAAGA